>NZ_JBLYZG010000006.1:0-154194 GCF_049310245.1 Endozoicomonas sp. ALB115
GAGCGCAGGTAGCGACCAATCAGTTTCAGAAGGCGTTTGTCGTGGACCTTACGGGAGACCCTCGACATCAAAACGTCGTGATTAACCGTATCAAAGAATTTACTCAGATCAACGTCAACGGCGTAATGCAGCCCCCGGTTGATCAACTGCTTAACCTGACGGACTCCGTCGTGTGCTGACCGTGCCGGTCGGTAGCCAAAGCTGTTTGGAGAGAACCCCGGATCAAAGACAGGCGTCAGCACTTGCACAATGGCCTGCTGTATAACCCTGTCGATCACGGTTGGGATTCCCAGTAAGCGTTCACCACCATCCGGCTTTTCTATAACATGCCGACGTACTGGTGACGGCTGGTAGGTTCCGTCCAATAGAGCTTGACGCACTGAAGGCCAATGCTGTTTGGCAAAGTCGGGATAAGCTTCAATGGTGACTCCATCAATACCCGGAGCACCTTTGTTGCTTTTGACCTGTTTCCATGCACTTGCCAGATTAGCCGGTTCAAGTACGCAATTTAGTAGATCATGGTTCAAAGCTGGTTAAAGATTCTGTCGCCAAGTACGGTGAGTCGCCGGACGGCTGCATCGCCTTGAGTGAATCAGTCTCCTCTTTGTCATTGATGTTTGGCCCTTCGCTGACGACTTCCCGTCCGTTAATGACTTCTGTCGTACAGCTACTATGGCCTCTGCTGACTTCTGTCCAATCACCATGCGGAGTTGCCTCTGCTGGCGCTATTGGTTGCCATCGGGTTTGCTCGAACAGGATGATGAGTCACTGTTCGCCGAGCCTGTTGTAACCAGTGGCTGAGAACTGGGAACTTACCAATCGCATGTTGAACAGATCTCCCCGGATAAGGACATGGACTTTCAGTGCACAACCGCCGCATTTACCGTGTCTCACGAACCTGAGGGCTTCGTAATCTTTGGCTCACTCGCCCAGAGACTCAGCCTTGTATGCGGTTTCTTTACGTCGGCTCGCACCTTTGCACTCAGACTGCCTCCGCACAGCCTCTCGCGAGACTGCACTTGCCTTAAGCTAGTGGTTGTCATCAGCAGGCGTCTTTACCGCCAGTCAGATGTAGGTTCTCCCACAGGGGACTTTCACCCCATCAGTTCATGCCCATGCCGGGCGTACCAAAACGACGACAGGTGTGAATCCATGAACATCCGGTTGCCTGATATCCAGGGAGTCTGTCTGCGTTTATCGTCAATTGGGAAACGCCTGCCTGACCATCTGCCAGCATGGCTCAAAAGTTCGGCTATTCAACAGGGTTTAATGTTTGGAGTGGTCTCAATCATCAGTCTGGTACTGATGGCTTCTGTTACTTTTCTGTATGTGGATTACGAACTGGGCAAGCAAAACCGTGAAATTGTCCAGGAGTCCAGAGAACTGGTGAGAGAGCAACACCGGGACTTCAATGATATTGATGAAATGCTGTCCCGACTGGAAGGTTCCGTTACTGCCATGCGGGATATTTCAGCAAATATCGCCCATGAACTGAAAACCCCTATTACCCGGTTATGTCATAACCTGCTGACACTGAGGGATGAAGCAGGCCAGTTGCACACCAGCAGGGATAAAGATTTTTTCAGGCAACTTGATCATGCCCTTGAGGACTCACAACGACTGACCTCCATTTTTGATGCATTGCTGCGAATCACTCAGATCGAGTCTGGCGCACGCAGAAGCCGTTTTACCCGGATAGATCTGGCTCAGATCGTAGATACCGTGACAGAGATTTATCAGGACGTCGCAGAAGATGCACGAATGACAATGTATGTTGTTAAAAAAGATGCCCCGGTTATCATCCAGGGAGACCGAGAACTATTAATTCAGCAATTTGCCAGCCTGATTGAAAACGCCCTGCGATATTGCCCGGCAGGCAGCAGGATTACTCTGGGCTGTGGTCTTGATAAAGAAGATGGCATTGCATGGCTGAAAGTCGCAGATAATGGCCCGGGCATTGTTGATGAAGAGAAAGAACGGGTATTTGAACGCTTGTATCGTGTTGATAAAAGCCGCACCGATGGCGGCTTGGGGCTGGGACTTTCACTGGCTAAAGCCGTAGCTGGTCTGCATCATGGCTCAATTGCCCTGAGTGACTGTATGCCCGGACTGGGAGTTAAGGTGTCCATACCGGTTGATGAATCAACTGCTGCTTTGCAGGCTGTGTAAGAAAGCTGTCGGTTGGATAACAGTTAATGTTATCCCCCTTTCACCGGATCAGGGCAATGTTTTCCTGAATGGTTACAAGCCCCGGCATTACCGGGGGCGACCAACGATCCTGGTGAGATCGGTTCATCATTAACCCGACAGGGCCTGTATACACTTCTGCGCTGATAACCAGGCCCCCTCAACCCTGCCACCCGCACACCAGGCACCAATGACCGCAAGCCGCTGACGTTCATCCAGAAGATAAGGTTGATCAAAGGTTACTGGCTTAATATTGGCATAGCGCCAGTAATGTCGATATTCCGCGGTTTTCTCAAGCCCGGTAGCCATTATTGTCTGCAGCCAGTTCAAACCTGTCTGACCAATGTCCACTGCCGTTTCTTTACCCTGTTGTTCAGACCACTCTGGCGAGAAATGCAACATCCAGACATCGTCAACATCCGGCGCTTTCCTGAAACCGGGTCGGCTGGATAACCGCGAAGCCCAGCGGACCGTTTCATCCCCAAAGATCCCCTGCACATCTGCTGGAATTTTCCCCCGGGTAGCAAGGCCTGCTGCCCAGCAGGGTTGATGGACGGCCTCAGGTACATGAGCCATCACATCAGAACAGCCATCAAGCAGGGTACGGCTTTGCTCGGCAGGACTACTGACAATCAACCAGTCGAAGCCGGAAAAAAGCGCACCATCGGCAGACAACAGCTGCCACCCTTCCCGGCTCTTTTCCACCTTCGAGATGTGACACTGGAAGTTAACGGCAATGTTGCTGCTCAAACAATAAACCAGCTGGTTCATTAACGGGGAACCAATGTAGCGCACCGTTTCATCCGGTGACGGTGTTAATGTTCCCTGTGCAACACAGTAGGGTGAAAAATCCCAGACCTTTACAGCAGATGCTTGCAGCCAGAGCTCTACCTGTTTCTGAAACCCCGGATCCCTGGCGGTAAAGTACTGGGCACCAATATCCAGCTTGCCCCATGCTTCCCGTCGATTGGCTAAGCGCCCACCCAATCCGCGACTTTTCTCAAAAACAGTCACTTCATGCCCCAATTCCGCCAACAGACTTGCGGCCTTTATCCCGGAAAGTCCGGCTCCAATCAGTGCAACTTTCATGGGTATGCCTCGTTACTTATCATCCGGCCCTCTCAACGAAAAGTGAATGCCATGAATACCATTTCTTTCTGGCAAGCAGATTGCGGAAAAATTTGCAAAGTTGCAACCCACCTCTACGTGGAGGCCGCACAAATAGATGTGAAATGTACTGATAAGGTTTCCCAAAGTGATCCGGGGGTTTGATGGTCATCAGGAAAGAGTAGCTGAGGGTACCGGATGACCCGGCTCTACCCTTGCTCAATGAATTGAAAATGAGGCAACCGGATTTAGTAACTCCAGACCAATAACAGAGATAACTGTCAATAAAGCATACCTGACGTAATTGTTAAGTCATAGTTAATACCTGACCAGTCAAATAAACCAAACAACCTTTATTTATTCATTTTCCTCACCAACAATAAAATCACTTCATTCAAAAACATTTTATCCAGGTGTATATATGAAAAGTTTATTGATCATCGGTCTGGCATTTGGTCTGGCTGCCTGCTCTGATTCAAAGCAAAGAGAAGGCACGATTAACAGAGACAAAGAATCATCACCACTTTCTGAAAACCCCAGCCGGGAAAAGACCACAAAGACAGAAGATAACCATTCATTTTCAAGCACCTATACAGAAAATAAAGCAAAACCCATATCCTATAAATTATCGAATTTTGCCACATCAGGTTCAGATATAAACGACCTTTCTTATAGCCTTGGCTATTACACCGTCAACCAAAATGACACTCTGATGAAAATTGCATTTGAGATATACGGTGATTATGAACAATGGATAGTCATTAAGAATGCCAATTCCGAAAAAATTGATTCTGAAAATGTAATAAAAAAAGGAGCAACATTAACTTTTCCAGAACCAGCGGATAAATTTGTTCAAAGCAAAAAAGGGGATTCATACCTGATAAAGCGTGGAGATACGTTAGCATCCATTGCCCGAAATACTTATGGTTCAAGCCGTCACTGGAAAGCCATCTGGAAGAACAACACGCGTTTGATAAAAGATCCGGATAAAATCTTTGCCGGATTCACAATATACTTGCCGGTTGTCAACGACTAAACAGGCCTCGTCTCCATGCTCTGAAAGAGGTCACATCACCATCAATGACCTCTCTGCCACTACCACCCGCCTCCACATTCGTGAGAGGCTGAATTTTCAGGTTTTTATATCACAACTGCTTATAGTTATAGCCAATTTTCATTCCTGATTAACACAAATACTAAATAAACTGTGTTTGATAAGAACTTTTATAAGAGAGAGAGGTCTTAAGAAGTAATTCAGCAATTCAATAATTCAATAATTCAATGAATTTCCAATATACTTCATCTTTATTCAACCCTGCTTTTTTTGATCTTTATCCCGGATCATCAGATTTAGAGCAGAATTTTCAATTTTACGGTGGCAGACAACAACCGGCGTACCATGGTATGTCTGTTCAGAGGATGGATGACCCTTTTCCTGTTTACCTCAATCAATCAGCCATACATCATTATGGCGCTGGCTTTTCCGGGTTATTAAAGGAATATGAGATTGCACCTGTGGCATCAGCCAATCCAGCAGGCTATTCCAGAATTGATATGTCTGAGATACCACCACCAGCTCTTGAGAAATATGCACCCCGGGATTATCGTAATCAACCCGTTAATGGTGCCCTGCCACCAATACCAAACATCCACTTTACTCAGCCGTTATTCCCGGTAAAAAGTGAGCCTGGGATCAGGGAACCAACACCAGCGCACCACTACAATCCAGGTTACTGGTTAACTCGTCCTCCTGTCGTATTCTTTAATCCACAAGATTCAGGACCCGTTGCTGTAGTTCACTCGCTAAACCTGAACCAGGCAACAAGTAATAACCAGTCAACTCAGACAGAAGAAATGACGGATGGTAGCTCTTCAATCATTGAGGACCAAAGGGTACCCCGCCAAGAGCCCACTTATGCAAAGCGCAAGTGTCCGTACTCAACGTATCGCTACCAGACTGATCCCGAGTATGCAGAGCGCCAAAGGAAGCGCCAGAAGGAGCGCTACCATAATGATCCCGAATACGCAGAGCGCGTAAAGAAGCGTCAAAGAGATCGTGCACGGGAGCTTCTCAAAGATCCCGCTTACCGTGAACGCCAAAAGATCATCAACAAGAAGTACCGTATGAAACGCAAAAAAATAATAGAGAGTATGGCAGGAACCCTGTTTGCCCAGAACATCAAGGGTAACACAACCAGCCAATCCCCGGGATAACTTCCCATCAGTCCACTTTTCGGACCACCTTGAAGTTATCCCACGCTTGAGAAGTTGGCATCACTTCCAGAGTGTTGATATTGATATGCGCTGGCTGTTGAGCAATCCAGAAAATGATATCTGCAATGTCTTCCGGACGAAGTGGGTTAACTCCTTGATAAATACTGTCACTTTTCGCCTGATCCCCTTTAAAACGAACCAGCGAAAACTCGGTTTCACACATGCCTGGCTCAAGACTGGTCACACGTACGCCGCTGCCAGCCAGGTCGCAGCGAAGATTACGGGAGAACTGGGCAACAAATGCTTTACTGCCTCCATAGACATGGCTGCCAGGATACGCCCAGTTAGCAGCCACAGAAGCCAGGTTAATAATGGCAGCTTTGGGTTGTTCACGGAGAATGGGCAACAACTTATGGGTGACATTCACCAAACCGGTCACGTTGGTATCAATCATGGTATGCCAGTCTTCCAGGCTGGCTTCCCACGCAGGACCGGCACCCAGCGCAAGACCGGCATTATTGACCAGAACCTCAATATTGCGAAATTCATCAGGCAGTGAATCCACCATTTCTGATACTGCCCGGGCATCGCGAACGTCCAAAGTGACACTGTGAACCGGTACTTCAGGCGTCAGCTCTTCCGCCAGTGCCAGCAGGCGTTCTGAACGGCGACCAGTGATTATCAGGGAGTGGCCATGTTGAGCAAATAACCGGGCACTTGCCAGACCAAAACCGGAGGTTGCTCCTGTGATCAAAACGGTGGGCAAACTCATTCTGCATAACTCCATTTCATTTCTTCAGTTGCAGTTTATCAGTTATCAAAGCATCACATAAAATGAAAAAGTGCTATGCCTTCCTGTATCATTGGGGTCATAAAAAATCACTTTGAGCCCCCTCCTGCTTTTTAAATCTCAAGCCCTCACAAAATACGGCATCGCCACAGATCCTCCGACTTTTTTGCCCCTCTGGCAAGCAGGAGTTCTACACATCGGTCTCGACCTTCACTGATGGCCCAGTCCAGGGGAGTAAAACCTATTGAATCGATGACATTGATATTCACCTCCGGGCTAGTGAGCAGAAACTTCAAGCTACCAGCCTGACCCATTTGGGCAGCCAAACTCAGGGGAGTTTTGCCAAAATCATTTTTGGCATTGACAAGCACTTTGCTGTTTTTTAGTAACGCTTGCACACTATGGGTTTTATCCCCTTCGGCGGCGATGTGCAACGGTGTTTCGCCGCAAAAATCGGTTGCATTGACATTCACTTTACTGTGAGTGAGCAGTTCATCCAGGATATCGCTTCTGTTCTCTATGGCTGCCATGTGCAGAGGCGTGCGGCCTACCTGAGCGATGGCATTGACATTCACCCCTTCCGTATTGAGCAGTACCCTCAGGCTTTTGACGCTTCCTTTTCTGGCGGCGCAGTGCAGGGGGGTTTCGCCGAGGATATTAATGGCATTAACCGTTGCCCCGAACTCGATTAGTAGTTGCAGGCAGTTGCTGCTATCGGTATATGCAGCCAGGTGCATGGGCGTGCGAGGGTAATTACCGGCGGCATTGACATCCGCCTGGCAGTTAATCAGTCGTTGGGCGCAGCCGACGTTATCGTTTATGCAGGCCCGGTGCAAGGGAGTGTAGCCGCGCTCATTAGCAGCATTGACCTTTGCGCCAAAATCAATCAGTAGTTGCAGGCAATCCGCTTCGCCCACGAAGGCGGTTATATGCAGGGGTGTTTGGCCCATCTCATTAGTAACGTTGACATTGACACCCGCCTCGCACAATCGTTTAAAGCCTGCATAATTTTCTGCCTCCAAAGCAATAAAAAGCAAGTGGCCATATTCATGTATGTTGACACCACAATCACTGTTTATTGCCAGACTCTGTTCGAGGGCTTGCATATCTCCGGTGCGAAGGGCGCTTTGCAGTGCCAGGATACCAGACGATGGCCCGGATTGGCGGGGAAGCGACGACCGGGGTTGCTGATGACATTCGACACAGCCCCGTTGATTCAGTTTGGAGGGCTCCTGATCCGCGGTATGGTCAAGATGAAGCTGCCATCCATCCTGACCAGACATTTCGACCCGCGACCAGGAGGCAAACTGCCCTGCGGTGGAAACATCTTCGTTCTGACGGATATCAAACGAAGGGTTGTTGATGTTAGCCCTGACACTCTCCATTTTCACACCTCTGTTCGCGATTCGCGGTTTGGTATGGGGTCCTCTTGGACAACAAACAAAAGAGAAAATTCCATCATGACGAGTGCCTTTACAGAGACACCATCAACATGGGTTCTACCGCAGAAGCATGAGTGAGGGGTATTGCTATAAATATTGCCTATAAAAAAAGCCGGACTCAAAGAGCACCGGCCTTTACTTCATTAAAGCCAGAGTTTAGCCACCAAAATCATCCAGAAGGATGTTCTCAGGCTCTACACCCTGATCTTCCAGCATCTTGATAACGGCTGCGTTCATCATGGGTGGTCCACACATGTAGAACTCGCAGTCTTCCGGAGCCGGATGATCCTTCAGGTAGTTATCAAACAGAACCTGATGGATAAAGCCGGTGTAGCCGGTCCAGTTATCTTCTGGCAGCGGATCGGACAGTGCCAGGTGCCAGCTGAAGTTCTCATTCTCTTCAGCCAGTTTGTCGAACTCATCCACGTAGAAGGCTTCACGCAGGGAGCGGGCACCGTACCAGAAAGAGATCTTACGGGTGGAAGACAGACGCTTCAGCTGGTCAAAGATGTGCGAACGCATGGGTGCCATACCCGCACCACCACCAACAAAGACCATTTCGTTGTCGGTCTCTTTGGCGAAGAACTCACCAAAAGGTCCGTACACGGTCATCTTGTCGCCGGGCTTCAGGTTGAAGACGAACGAAGACATCTTGCCAGGCGCAAAATCAGTACCCGGAGGTGGTGAAGCAATACGGATATTGAACTTCAGCAGGCCTTTCTCTTCCGGATAGTTGGCCATGGAGTAGGCACGGATAGTCTCTTCATCCACCTTGGAAACGTACTGCCACTGGTTAAACTTATCCCAGTCACCACGGTACTCTTCGCCGATATCGAAGTTTTTGTACTCGACGGTATGGGGAGGACATTCCAGCTGGACGTAACCACCGGCACGGAATTTAACGTCTTCCCCTTCTGGCAGTTTCAGTACCAGTTCCTTGATGAAGGTCGCTACGTTGTCATTGGAAACAACTTCACATTCCCACTTCTTGACGCCGAAGAGTTCTTCTTCAACTTCAATTTCCATGTCCTGCTTAACCGCCACCTGGCAGGAAAGACGCCAGCCTTCCTTCTCTTCACGCTTGGTGAAGTGGGAGCGCTCGGTTGGCAGCATTTCACCACCACCGGACAGCACCTTACACTTACACTGCGCGCAGGTACCACCGCCACCACAGGCGGAGGGCAGGAATACCCCGGCACCGGACAGGGTGTTGAGCAGCTTGCCACCGGCAGCCGTGGTTACGGCTTTGCCGGGATCTTCATTAATCCCGATGGTCACGTCACCCATACTCACCAGTTTCGAACGGGCGGCGAGGATAACCAACACCAGCGCCAGTACGATAATGGTAAACATGGCAACGCCATAGATAATATTTAAATCCATATCGTCCCAATCCCCCTTACAGCTGTACGCCAGAGAAAGAAAGGAAGCCCAGGGACATCAAACCTACGGTAATGAAGGTAATGCCCAGACCTCTCAGTCCTGCAGGTACATCACTGTACTTGAGCTTTTCACGGATGCCCGCCAGGGCAACAATGGCCAGAGCCCAGCCCACACCAGCACCGAAACCATAAACCGCAGATTCACCGAGGTTATAGTCACGCTGAACCATGAACAGTGACGCACCCATGATAGCGCAGTTTACGGTAATCAGTGGCAGAAATACGCCCAGCGCGTTGTAAAGAGCGGGTACAAATTTATCCAGAAACATTTCCAGGATCTGTACCAGGGCAGCGATAACACCGATGTAGGTGATCAGGCCCAGGAAGCTCAGGTCAACACCGGCAACCAGCGCCCCGTCTTTCAGGATGTTCTGGTAAATGACATTGTTAATGGGCACGGTGATGGTCAGTACGGCAACCACCGCAACCCCCAGGCCCAGGGCAGTTTTCACCTGCTTGGATACGGCCAGGAAGGTACACATCCCCAGAAAGAAAGCCAGCGCCATGTTTTCCACGAACACTGCTTTCACAAATAGCGAAATAAAATGTTCCATGACTTAGTGCGCCTCACTGAATTTGGTATTAGGTGCAATCTTGAATTCCACCTCTTCAACCTGGTCTGTCTTCCAGCTGCGAATCGCCCAGATCAGCAGACCGATCAGGAAGAAGGCACTGGGTGCCAGCAGCATCAGGCCATTGGGAACATACCAGCCACCGTTGTTTACGGTTGCGAAGATCTCCATACCAAACAGGTTCCCAGCACCAAACAGCTCACGGAAGAAAGCAACAATCATCAGCACACAGCCATAGCCCAGACCGTTACCGAAACCGTCCAGGGCTGACAGCATTGGACCGTTCTTCATGGCGAAGGCTTCCGCCCGACCCATGACGATACAGTTGGTAATGATCAGGCCAACGAATACCGACAACTGCTTGGAGATGTCGTAAGCGTAAGCTTTCAGGATCTGGTCAACCACAATGACCAGCGAGGCGATAACCGTCATCTGACAGATAATACGGATGCTGTTGGGAATGTGGTTACGGATCAGGGAAACCGCCAGGTTGGAACAGGTGGTTACCCCGATAACCGCCAGTGCCATAACCAGGCTGACCTGCATGCTGGTGGTGACCGCCAGCGCCGAACAGATACCCAGAATCTGCAGGGTAATAGGGTTATTCTTAACAACCGGTTCCAGCAGGATATCTTTGGTCTTCACAGACATTATGCATTCCCCGCTTTCAGATTATTCAGGAACAGTTTAAAGCCGGCATCGGACAACCAGAACTTGATCAGATTGCTGACGCCATTGGAAGTCAACGTGGCTCCAGCCAGGCCATCAATCTGGTTTACGGCTCCCGGGCTGGCTGTATCAACGCCACCTTTGACCACGTGCAATGCCACCTTGCCATCAACACCGTAGATTTCCTTGCCAACCCAGCGGGATTTCCAGACCGGGTTGCTGACTTCACCGCCCAGTCCGGGGGTTTCCGCCTGCTCAAAGAATCCGAAACCTTTCACGGTGTTCAGGTTGTTTTCCAGCGCCAGGAATCCGTACATGGTAGACCACAGGCCACGGCCGTGAACCGGCAGGATCAGGGTCTGCATCTGGCCATCCTGCTCCACCAGGTAGACCTTGGCAACGTCAGCCTGGCGGGAAATACCGGCGATGTCAGCACTGCCCAGGGCTCTGGAAGCCTTGGCATCTTTGGCGGCAGTACGCTGGTCGTACTGATCAACGGTCAGGCCATTGGCATCATCAACAAACTTACCGGTTTTCAGATCCACCAGCCGTGGTTGGATCTGCTGGTACAGCTCAGCAATTTCAGCGGGACTCAGCGCTCTGGCATCACTGCTCAGACCGGCGATATCCAGAATGTTACGCTGAACATCCAGCTTGATGTTCCGGTCCTGAACCGGCTTCAGAAATACTGCCGCCATGGATACCAGCACCGAACAGATCAGTGACAGTACCACCGTGACCAGCAGCGTCTTTTTAATCGTATCGTTTCCCATCAGGCCCGAGCCTCCCGACGCTTGATATTGGCCTCTACCACAAAGTGGTCAATCAGCGGCGCAAACAGGTTGGCAAACAGAATGGCCAGCATCATCCCTTCCGGATACGCAGGGTTCACCACTCGAATCAGGACAACCATGACACCAATCAGTGCACCGTAGAACCAGCGGCCCTGGTTAGTCATGGACGCCGATACCGGATCCGTGGTCATGAAGATCAGACCGAAGGCAAATCCACCCAGGACCATGTGCCAGTACCAGGGCATATGGAACATGTAATTGGTATCAGAACCGATCATGTTGAACAGGGTAGACAGGGCAATCATACCGATCATGGTACCCGCGACAATTCTCCAGGAAGCAATACCAGAGAACAGCAGAACCGCACCACCGATAAAGATGGCCAGTGTCGATGTCTCGCCTACAGAACCCTGCATCACGCCAACAAACGCCTGGATCCAGCTGATGGACTGTTGCAGTGCTTCCATACCGCCCTGCTGGGTAACGCTCAACATGGTGGCACCGGAGAAGCCGTCAGCCGCAGTCCATACCAGGTCACCGGAAATCTGCGCCGGATATGCGAAGAACAGGAACGCACGGCCAGTCAGCGCCGGGTTCAGGAAGTTCTTGCCCGTACCGCCGAATACTTCCTTACCGATAACGACACCGAAGGAGATACCCAGGGCTACCTGCCAGAGCGGGATGGAGGGTGGCACAATCAGGGCAAACAGCACGGAGGTAACGAAGAAACCTTCATTCACTTCATGCTTACGGATAATGGCAAACAGCACTTCCCAGAAACCACCGACAAAGAAAGTCACGGCGTAGATGGGCAGAAAGTGAACAGCACCATAGATCAGGTTATCCAGGATACTGGCAGGATCATTACCGGCCAGCATGGCAATCAGCATACCGTGCCAGTCAGCCGGGACAGTGCCCAGACCATTGGCAATGGCCGTGTTTGCCTGATAACCCACGTTCCACATACCGAAGAACATGGCCGGGAAGGTACATAACCAGACCAGCCCCATCATGCGCTTCAGATCAACCGCATCACGCACGTGGCTGGTGTTATGGGTTTTGTCCAGCGGTGTATAGAACAGCGTGTCAGCGGCTTCATACAGCGCATAGAATTTTTCGTATTTACCGCCCTTGACGAAATGGGGTTCCATCGAGTCAAGGAGATTTCTTAATGGCTTCACTGATTACCCCTCCAGCTCAATACGGGTCAGGTTGTCACGCAGCAGGGGGCCGTACTCATACTTACCCGCACAAACGAATGTGCAGAGAGCCAGGTCTTCCTCTTCCAGCTCAAGGGCACCCAGTTTCTGAGCGGTCTCGGTGTCACCGACAATAATGGCACGAAGCAGCTGAGTCGCCAGGATATCCAGAGGCATCATCTTTTCGTAGTTGCCTACGGGTACCATCGCACGCTCACCACCGTTTGTCGTTGTGGTGAAGTTGAACAGGCGGCTCTTGCTCAGGCCGGAGGTCATAACCCGCAGAATGGAGAAGCGATCCACCGTTGGGTTGACCCAGCCCAGGAACAGACGCTCGTCACTATCTTCCAGAACGGAAACCTGATTATGGTAACGTCCCAGGTAAGCAAATGGACCTTTGGCAGTGCGACCGCCAAATACCGATCCAGAAATAATACGGTTGGTGGCAGGCTTCAGTTCACCGGCAGTGATTTCATCGGTAGAGGCACCCAGGCGGGTACGAACCAGGCGTGGCTTGTCAACCTGAGGCCCTGCCAGAGAGACAACACGATCCGTGAACAGCTTACCGGTGGTAAACAGTTTACCGACGGCAATAACATCCTGATAACCCACCTGCCAAACCGTTTTGGTGGCAGAAACCGGGTCCAGAAAGTGGATGTGTGTACCTGGCAGACCTGCGGGATGGGGACCTGCAAACTCTTCACTGTTGGCAATGCCCGCAGGAATGTTGGCACCCGGAGCCTTGCACAGGAAGATCTTGCCGCCACTGAGTTTACCCAGGATATTGATACCCTGTTCAAACGCCTCGGCCTGTTCCCTGATCACCACTTCCGGATTGGCAGCCAGCGGGTGAGTATCAATCGCCGTGATAAAGATCGACGCCGGGCGGGTTCCCAATACGGGTACCTTGCTGAACGGACGGGTGCGCAGGGCAGTCCAGAGACCGGATTCATTCAGCAGCGCTTCCACCTGTTCAGCGGTCAGACCCGCCAGCTCTTCAGGTTTGAAGGCTGTAAAGGTCTCTTCTTCTTCCTGGCCATCGACATCGATCACCACGGATTGCAACACCCGTTTTTCACCACGGTTAATTGCTGAAACTGTACCGCCAGCCAATGCAGTGTACCGGATACCCGGTGTCTTTTTATCGGTAAAGAGCAGTTGCCCTTTCTTAACTCGATCTCCCACAGCAACCGCCATCGTAGGTTTCATACCTACATAATCAAAGCCAATCACGGCAACAGAGCGCGCCGCCCTGCCTTCCGAGATACTTTGTTCAGGCGATCCTGAGATCGGGAGATCCAGCCCCTGTTTGATTTTGATCATACCTTTCGCCTAATCAATCAAGTTGAGGTCAGGAGTAACCCGTCTCTCCGGTGATCCGGAACTGTCGTAACGAATTATGGAAGCCATGGTCATTGAGTCTTCCCTGACGAAAAACACAAAAACAAAACTCCCGCTAACCAGAACACTGGCCGGGGCACTGCACATTATGGTCAGTAAGCAACTTGAGAAAGGGGGGAGCAAACACGCCGGGCAAGGCAAAACCCTGAGGCCTAAAGCTTCAGGGTCAGGCAGCAGAAGCTGATAGCAAACCCCCTTTTTCAAGGTTACTGCTGCGCAGTTTTATTCCCGGAAAGCAATCTGGCAATCCGATCAGACACAGAAAAAACTCCGCTGAAAATCAGCCGAATTCTGATGGGCATCCAGATAGACAAGCATCGTAATTGTAGAACTTGTGTTCTTTATAATTAGCTGAAGCATGATCGGAAATTCCGTATCTGAGCCTAAATCCGCAACATCACCGATGAAAATGGTGGCGCAATTATAAATAGACTGGAGGTGATATGCCATACTGACAGGGAGGATATTTTTACCAATACCTATAAGAAATAACCAACAAATACCCTAATCGCCAGAGTTTTTCTCGCTCTTCCCTGGCAGAGAAAACAGCGAGAATTCTCGGCCAACTTACCCTTCAATCATGCAAAACCTGATACATAATTTTTCCTTTATAGCACTAGTACATGGTTTCAATGAGTTTGAGGTGTATAATCTCCGTTCACCCTGAGCGGAGTCGAAGGGTGCTTGGCACGATCTATCAGAGTCCGGAGTTTCCGCCCTTCGACAGGCTCAGGACGAACGAAGTGCGGAGGCATGACATCCCGTCAAACTCATTGAAACCATGTACTAGGTTACACGACCATTGCTTACCAATCAGACTGCCCGGCGGAACAGCCGATAGAAATTGTCAGACGTTTTTTCTCCAAGCTCCTCGGGTGTCACTCCTTTCAGCTCAGCAATAAATCGTGCCACATCGGCAACGAACCTTGGCTCATTCGACTTGCCCCGATGGGGGACCGGTGCCAGATAGGGAGAGTCTGTTTCAATCAGCAAACGATCCATGGGTAAATAGTCAACCACCGCCCGCAACGCAGATGCATTGCGAAAGGTCACAATACCCGATATGGAAATGTAGTAATTCAGGTCCAATGCCGCTTTTGCCATCTCCAGAGACTCGGTAAAGCAGTGCAGCACCCCGGCAGACTCCCTGGAACCGTATTCACGGAGAAAGTCCAGAGTATCTTCCCGGGCATCGCGGGTATGCACCACCACCGGCAACACCAGTTCTGCGGCCAGTTCAAGATGGTTAATAAAGGACTGCCGCTGAACCGCCTGAGCCCCCTCGGTGGTGGCGTAGTAGTAATCAAGCCCTGTTTCACCGATAGCAACCACTTTTTTATGGTTGGCCAGTGAGCGCACAACGTCGATATCAGGCACAACCTCCTTGCAGTCCAGTGGATGAACGCCAACCGAGGCATAGACATCCTCATACCGCTCCGCCAGTGATACTACTTCCGGACCATTGGCCAGATCGATGCCAATACAGAGCATACGATCCACACCCGCCGCCCTGGCTGCCTCTACTGCAAGGTCAAGATTCCCCTCATAAGCACTCAAATCCAGACGGTCGAGATGACAATGGGAGTCAATAAACATTCTTCTCTCCTGAAAGTTCAACCCTGACAAATTTGCACCGCAGGTTTCATAAAACCAATTTCTGCCACAGGGTCAGGAGGTTTTTTGATGAGTCTGCTACCAGGCCTGCTGGCCCGGATGTCTGAAATAAAGAGACCGGATATTTCCGGAAACTGGAAGTGTAGGCAACCCACACGGTCAGTTAAGGATGACCGGGTCGCCATTGGAGCAGCGTAACCTTTTCACTGACTGGTTCGGGCACACTGTCAAAAGACCGCTCACATTGTGTTGGTATGGCGGTTCGACGACAAGGCACCGGCGATATGCTTCTCAATTTTACTGCGGACACTGTCAGTCGGATCATTAAATTGAATACCGATCCCTGCCTGTCGGCCACCCTGGGCTCCCATCGGCGTCACCCAAACCACCTTCCCCGGCACAGGAATCTTCTCCGGCTCATCCATCAGCGTCAGACGAATAAACACGTCATCCCCGAGGTTGTAATGTTTGTGAGTTGGCACAAACAGCCCGCCGCCACTGATAAACGGCATATACGCTTCATAGAGTGATGCCGTGTCCCGTATGGTCAGAGACATCAGTCCCTGCATCCCTTTCCCCATGACAGCCCTCTCCTTTTTTCCTGAATTCAAATTCTGAACGGGTTCAGAACCCGATTTATATCACCAGCTCAAGATAATCGCTGAACACACCTTCCATCAACATCTGACTGTTCAGGTTAGCGCCCTCAAGCAATTGCTGTCGCTGTTGCATGATCTTATCGCGCAATACCAGCAGATCACCCGCTTCCACTTTTTTAGCCATATAGTCCAGCATTCTCATCAAATCACGATTCCGAACACAGCTTTCATCGGCCGCCAGTTTCAGTTTTACAGCATCATCCAGCCAGCTGCCCATCCAGTCCAGCAGTTCAACCAGGTTACCCGTATGCCACTCTTTCGCCATTTCTACAGGGGTCAGATTCCCACGAAACAGTTCGGGCATAGCATTGAACAAACGTCCTCGAACTGCCAGCGTATCATGATCAAACATTGCCCTGGCGGTCATGGGCGAACCTGATGAAAGGCTCAACAACTGATCCACCACCAGAGGATCGGCAATATGATCCGACAACCAGGCTTTTGCCTGCGCAGTATCCGGCACAGTAAAAGACACCATCTGACAACGGCTGCGGATGGTCGGCAACATATCTCCGGAGCGGGCACTGACCAGAATAAAGAGAGTATCACCGCCGGGCTCTTCCAGACTTTTCAGCAATGCATTGGCGGCATTAACATTCATCGCTTCCGCCGGGTTAATAACGATGACCCTGCGCCCCCCCTGCTGGGCGGTTTTACGGGCAAACTCATTGACCTGACGAATCTGGTCAATCTTGATTGGCTTGCCTGTCGCCTCAGGCTGAACCGCCAGCAGGTCAGGATGAGTTCCCGCCTTTACCAGCTCACAGCTCTTGCAATGACCACAGGCGTAATCACCACTGTTTTGATGACAAAGCACACGAGTGGCCATAGCCCTGGCAAAATAACCCTTGCCCACCCCGGGCACCCCCTTCAACAGCAGGGCATGGGAAAGCAGGCCTGCCTGCATTCGCTGAACCAGTGGTTGCCACTGAACCCCGTGCCAGGGTAACGGCTTTGACAAGAAGTTACTCACCATATCAGTTGATTCAGAACTCAATTAATCCAACCCTTATCCTTGACCGTAGAGCTATTGACTACCCAGCCGACGCTGCAAAGCCTTGATGATGTGTGCTTCAACCTCCGGAATCGACTGACTGCCATCAATAACAACGTACTGATCGGGAAAACGCTCAGCCCTTTCCAGATAGACAGTGCGAACGCGGTGAAAGAACTCGATCGCTTCCTGCTCAATCCGATCCAGCGCCCCACCCTGCTCCATAGCCCGACCTTTCGCCCTTGCCAGGCCAAGTTCCGGCTCAATATCCAGAAGCAACGTCATATCCGGCCTGCGATCTCCCTGCACCAGCTGCTCCAGTACCGCGATACGCTGCTCATCGATACCACGACCACCACCCTGATAGGCATAAGTTGCATCGGTAAACCGGTCACAAACCACCACCTTGCCCTCAGCCAGTGCAGGTTCGACACGCTGACTGAGGTTCTGGCTGCGCGCGGCAAAGACCATCAACAGTTCGGTAGTATCTGTCACCGTCTCTTCGTGTTCGGCCAGCACCAGGCTTCTCAGCTGTTCAGCCAATGGCGTGCCACCTGGCTCCCGGGTTTCAACAACATCATGGCCATTAACCTTTAACCATTGCAGAACAACCCCTTTGGCGGTGGTTTTACCGGCACCTTCACAGCCTTCAATCGTCAGAAAAAAACCCATCAATCTCTCAATTTCAACAGTAGCCAGTATTGCTATTGCACCGTAGAACGATAATCTTTCCGCCGTTCCGTAATCTGATACTTCCTGACGGCGCGATTGTGCTCAGCCAGTGTTTTGGAAAAGTGGTGAGTACCATCGCCACGGGCAACAAAATAAAGCGTTTCCCCATTGGACGGATTCAGTGCCGCCTGAATGGCCTCACGGCCAACCGTCGCAATCGGGGTTGGCGGCAGACCATGAATCACATAGGTGTTATAGGCGGTTCGTTCCCGCAGCATACGACGATTCAATTCACCCTGGTAACGATCACCCATACCGTAGATAACGGTCGGATCGGTCTGCAGTCGCATCCTTTTTTCCAGACGTCGGATAAAGACACCGGCAATATCAGGCCGCTCGGATGGCACACCGGTCTCTTTCTCAATAATCGACGCCATAATCAAGGCTTCGTAGGGGGATCTATACGGCAGGTTTTTGGCCTTTTGATCCCACTCATCCGCAAGGACGGATTGCAGCCTTTGATAGGCTCTTTGCAGAATTGACGCCACCGGCGTCCCCGCTTCAAAGCTGTAGGTGTCCGCATAGAACAACCCTTCCAGGTTATCGGTCTGCGGTACATCCCCGGGCAACGCCCCCATCACCGCTGGCAGTTTGTTCAGCTCTACCGGAGCGGCCAGTTTCGGGTGGCTATTCAAGTCTGCGAGCAACTCTTTTAGTGTCCAGCCTTCCACCAGGGTCGCGCTGAAGTAACGAACATCACCAGTAACAAACTTGTGCAACAGCTCCCGATAGGTGGTACCGGGAGCAATCAGGTATTCCCCGGCATGAAGGTCCGCAGCAACCCCCTTGACCCGGGCAAAGACCTTAAACATATCAGGATATTGAATCAGCCGGTCTGCCGCCAGTCGCTGCACCACACGTCCCAGCGAGTCGCCCGTAACAATGACGAACCCGGCTTCACTGGTTACCGGCACCTGCTGGTCACCATACCAGCGCAGACCATACCAGCCAGCTACAAGACCTGCCAGGACCAGAAACAGAGCCAACAGCAAACCACCGAACAGTGTCAGCAGCAACTTCCTAAGCATTGAATTCTTCCAGTACACAATCTCGAATTTGGACAGTCAGTGGGCCAATCTCCCACTCCCTTCCCTCGTATTCAATCACAGGCCAGACACCGTTGACACTGTTGCAGAGAAAGACTTCCGCAACATCCAGCCCCCGGGGTACGGACTGCTCTTTAACCGTCATCCCACGATGACGGGCAAACTCAATGATAAAATCGCGACAAACCCCCGCCACACCTTGGAATGACAGATCCGGAGTCACCAGGTCACCTTCATGGGTCACAACAAACAGATTACTCATGGTGCCTTCAACCAGGTTGCCCGCAAAATCACACAGCAGACCTTCGTCGTAAGCATCGCCCTGCCATTCACTTCTGGCCAGCACCTGCTCCAGACGATTCAGATGCTTCAGACCTGCCAGGTCACTTCGCCCAAGACGCATCTGACAAAGCTTTACCCGTGCACCATGCACTCCGGGATCACGGGACCTTGACGGCAGCGGCTGGAGTGACAGAATCCGACGCGAAGAGAGACAACCCTCTGGATTATAGCCGCGCCCACCGCTGCCCCGGGTGATCATAACCTTCAGCACACCGTCACCAGCCCGGTTATCCAACAGAAAGGCACCCACCTCCTCAAGCAATCGCTCAATATCCACGGCAATACCCAGCTGCTGGCAAGAGCGTTGCAGACGACGCCAATGGTAGTCAGCCAGCGTTGGCTTACCACCGGCAACCCGAACCGTTTCAAATAAGCCATCCCCGTAAGCCAGCCCACGGTCTGAAACCGGCAGGACACTTTCAGGTACTCCATTCACCCAGACTGGATACTCACTCACCCGGAACCCCCTCTTTAACCGGCCCTATCTGTCTAATCTGGAAAATGCCAGGGTTACATTGGTACCACCAAAGCCAAAAGAGTTGGAGAGCACATGATCTATCTGCATTTTCCTGGCATGGTGCGGCACATAATCAAGATCACAGCCTTCGCCGGGCTGATCCAGATTGATGGTCGGGGGAATCACACCTTCAACCAGGGATTTGATACTGAATACCGCTTCCACCGCCCCGGCAGCCCCCAGCAAATGACCGGTCATGGATTTGGTGGAACTGACCGCCAAACGCGCGGCGTGGGCACCAAACACCTGATGAATCGCCCGTGTTTCAGCCACATCCCCTGCCGGTGTGGACGTGCCGTGGGCATTAATATACGACACATTTTCAGGTGCCAGACCGGCATCTTCAAGGGCTGAAATCATGGCACGCGCAGCACCACGACCATCTTCTGGCGGCGACGTCATATGCCAGGCATCACCACTCATGCCAACACCACTGAGCTCAGCGTATATCCTGGCACCACGTTTAACCGCATGTTCGTACTCTTCCAGCACCAGAATACCGGCTCCATCGCCCAGGACAAAACCGTCACGATCCGCATCCCACGGGCGGCTGGCTTTTTCAGGCTCATGGTTACGGGTAGAGAGCGCACGGGCTGCGGCAAAACCGGTCATACCCAGCGCAGACGAACCTTTTTCGGCACCGCCGGCCACCATCAGATCGGCATCACCATAAGCGATGGTTCTCGCGGCAAGGGCAATGGCATGGCTGCCGGTAGCGCAGGCTGTAGAGGTGGCAAAGTTGGGTCCCTGAAGATTGTATTTCATGGAAACCCAGCCCGCCGCCATATTGACGATGGCAGCGGGAATAAAAAATGGGGATATTCGACGCGGGCCGCTATTCAATAGCGTGGAATGGTTCTGTTCAATAGACGTCAAACCACCGATACCTGAGCCGATCGCCACACCATATCGGTATGCACGGTGATCATCAATCACCAGACCGGCGTCAGCCATGGCCTCGGCAGCAGCAGCCACACCGTATTGAATAAAGACATCCATTTTACGGGCATCTTTCTTATCGATAACACCGTCAGGATCAAAACCTTTGACCGCTCCACAGATAGATACACTGAAACCTTCCGTATCAAGGTGGGAGATCGCCTCAATACCACTGCGCCCCGCTAACAGGGCAGACCAGCTGTCATGGACATTATTGCCCACCGGGGTTATTGCCCCCATGCCTGTTACAACAACCCTTCTACGCATTCGCTGCGACAATCGTTCTGTATTTTTTTCTTCCGACAAGACTGACTCTCCTGCTGACCTGTCGTATAGATTTAATGAACCGTCATTCACATCAAAGCACCGCCACAGTAGCCTGACTATGAAAAAACGACAACAACACGATGATAAGTAGTTAACCAAATGAAATCATATTTTCTGACTAAGTGGTCAGTCACTCCCGGCAACTGCTCCTGCGTTGCTCTAGCTCCTGCATCCATGCAGTCGTGCGGCGTTACAACTCCGGTCACATAGCTAAGGCTATGCTCCCTTCGTTGTGCCTTGCATAGTAACTGCCCACTTAGCCAGAAATATACGATTCCATTTGGCCAACTACTTAATGTCATCACCCAGCCAGCTTTTACCGCGATAGCCAGCAGACTGCCATAAACAACAAAAGCCGCAGACCATCGTCGTGCGGCTTTCGAGTGACATACTTTGGGGATACTTTCGCTAGAGAATATGTATCGGGAAAGCGTGTCACAAAGATACAGTTGTGCAAATCAAGGCAGAATCAGGAGTGTGCAACAACGTAGTCAATTGCTTCCTGAACAGTGGTGATTTTCTCAGCCTCTTCATCAGGAATCTCGGTTTCGAATTCCTCTTCCAACGCCATCACCAACTCAACAGTATCCAGAGAGTCCGCGCCAAGATCCTCTACGAATGACGCACTGTTAGTGACTTCGTCTTCCTTCACGCCAAGCTGTTCGCAAACAATCTTCTTAACGCGCTCTTCAATGGTGCTCATACCTTGTTGTGCTCCTATCGATATTCGGTGCAGCCTGAGGCTACAGGTGAACTAGTGTATATGGTCAATTATGGGAATTTCAAGCCAGTTCATGGAAAACCGGTGACCATCCACGCAAATTGACAACAGATTTAACAAAACCCCAAAACCCAACCCATTAGAACAGGGCTTGCCTCGCCCTGCTCATTACTACAGGTTCCGGCCAAGGAGGATTAATTCATGTACATGCCGCCATTGACATGCAAGGTCTCACCAGTGATATACCCGGCAGGCTCACTGACCAGAAATGCAACAGCAGCGGCAATTTCTTCCGGCTGCCCCAACCGGGCCAGGGGAATCTGGCCAAGCAGGAAGGACTGCTGCTCTTCAGGCAGCGCCCTGGTCATATCGGTTTCGATAAAGCCCGGAGCAACGGTGTTCACGGTAATGCTTCTTGAACCGACTTCACGGGCCATCGCCCTGGTGAAGCCTTCAATACCGGCCTTGGCTGCCGCATAATTTGCCTGCCCCTGGTTACCCATGGAACCAACGACAGAGCTGATATTCACTATCCGCCCCCAGCGAGCTTTAGTCATGCCACGCAGGACAGCCTTACTCATCCGGAAGATGGAACTGAGATTAGTATCAATAACGTCATCCCACTCCTCCTCCTTCATGCGCATCAGGATATTATCACGGGTAATGCCGGCATTGTTGATCAGAATCAACGGTGCGCCATATTCTGCACTGACCGCCTTGAGCACTGCCTGACATTCATCCGCTGAGGTTACGTTCAGGGCCATGCCCTGACCTTGAATACCTTCCGCCTGCAAAGCGTCAGTAATGGCCGCCGCACCGGACTCAGACGTTGCCGTGCCAATCACGATGGCTCCGGCTTTCCCCAGGGCAAATGCTATGGCTTTACCAATACCACGACTGGCACCGGTAACCAGGGCAACCTTCCCCTTCAAACCATCTCCTGCAATGGACTGTTCCAGCTCTCTTTCAGCAGTCATTTCCCGCCTGTTCCTTATTGGTTAGCTTCTGCCAGCATCTGAGCCATAGCGTCAGCAGACTCCAGCGTAGCAATGGGCGCACGTCGTGCAATACGTTTATTCAGTCCAGCCAGCACTTTACCGGGGCCGCATTCAGCAAACCGGCCAACACCAGCGGCCATCATGGTTTCCACAGACTCAACCCAGCGAACCGGACTGTACAGCTGAGCCACCAGATTCGCCTTAAGCTGAGCCGGGTCAGAACAGACACTGGCAGAGACATTCTGCACCACCGGAATCACCGGCTCGATCAACTCAATACCGTCCAACGCTTTTTGCAGGCGCTCTGCAGCAGGCTTCATCAAGGCACAATGAGAAGGAACACTGACTGGCAGCTCAATCGCCCTTTTGGCACCCGCTGCTTTGGCAGACTCAATGACACGTTTAACTGCGGCAACCTGACCGGCAATCACCACCTGACCGGGGGCATTGAAATTGACCGCCTCGACCACTTCATCACCTGCCGCTTTCTCACAGGCAGCAACCACATCTGCATCATCAAGGCCAATAATAGCAGCCATGGCTCCTGCACCGGAGGCAACCGCCTCCTGCATAAACAGTCCACGCAGACGAACCAGACTGACGGCATCGGCAAAATTCATCGCACCGGCACACACCAGGGCCGAATATTCACCCAGGCTGTGCCCGGCCATCATCGACGGCGCTTCGCCCTGACGCTCACACCAGAGACGCCAGAGAGCCACACTGGATACCAGCAATGCAGGCTGGGTATTCTCCGTCTGATTCAGCGCCTCAGCAGGCCCCTCAGAAACCATGTTCAGGAGATCAAAACCAAGCCCCCCGGTGGCTTCAGCAAACGTTGCCCGCACCACTGGCTCTGAAAGATAGTCAGCGATCATGCCAACTTGTTGGGACCCTTGTCCTGGAAAGACAAAAGCAAGCTTATCCGTCATTGCAACCCGCTCTTTCGCTTGGCTCTCCTGTTACCGAGAGGCCTGAAATTCAATTGAATACGAAGCGAACCTCTCGGTACAACCGCACCGATTAATGCAGTCAGCCCAAAGACCAGATACGCTTCCCAATAAAAAACCGGGGCAATTATAGGAAAAATAGACAACAAGGTAAGTAAATTTATGTTTCCAATAACAAAAAAGAACCAAAAATGATTATAAGCACAGAATAATTAACACAAAATATTATAGATACCATTACCTGCAAATCCCGTGCAATCTCTGACCTGGAGTTGCAATTGATCATTATTAACGGTAAAGCCTTGGCAATAAGTTCAGTAAGGCAGTCACAATGATCTATGCAGGGCAACTTATTTTTCCGGAACATTCACTCAGAAACGATCAGCGAAAAATACAACCTGTTTAACCGAGGCAAGAGACCAGCTACCAGACCCGGAAAACCAACAGTCTGTTTTTGAGGCAGTAGCCCTGTTGTTATTCCGGGGCCGGTAATGTACGCTCACCTGCTATTTCGGATCATATCTTCCAGGGATGGCTTTCAATCATCATTAACCTTTACCCCTCTCCCAGCATTAATTCTATCTCTTCTGCCAACCGCCCGGGAACATCACTATCCACTTCCCTGACGGCCTCGCCGATAGCCCGAAAAAAACCTTCTTCATCGGAGTGACCGTGACTTTTGACCACAATCCCCTGCAGCCCGAGAAAACTGGCACCGTTGTATACTACCGGATCAATGCTTTTATAGATTTTGCGCATGACCGGCGCAATCAGCAGAGAGAGAAACCGACGCCAAAGCGTCTGCTGAAAAGCGGCAACCAGGCTGTCACGGATTAAACCGGCAACCCCCTCTCCGGTTTTCAGGGCAATATTGCCAACAAAACCGTCGCAGACCACCACATCCGCGCCACCGGCAAACACATCATTCCCTTCGATATAGCCGATGTAGTTCAAACGACCATCTTCTTTCAACAGCCGATTTGCCAGCTTTACCTGTTCATTCCCTTTGATATCCTCAGTGCCGACGTTCAGCAACCCCACCCTCGGAGCATTGATACCCCTGACAGTAGCGGCCAGCAAAGACCCCATCACAGCAAACTGATAAAGACTATTGGCTGGACAGTCAACATTGGCCCCCATATCCAGCAGCAGAACACTGCCACCCGCACAGGGAATAGCTCCGGCAATGGCGGGACGATCAATACCCACAAAGGTCTTCAGGGCAAATCGCCCCATGGCCATCAGAGCCCCCGTATTCCCCGAGCTGACGCAGGCAGCCGCATGGCCATCAGCCACCTGCTCAAGGGCAACCCACATGGAGCTATCCTCTTTGGATCTCAGGGCAAAAGAGGGTTTTTCATCCATGCCAATGGTCTTACCAGCATGAATAACCGTAAGGCGGGACTGATCGAAAGCAATAGAAGAGAGGTGACCGGTAATCAGTTGCTGATCACCTACCAGGGAAAGATGAAGATCCGGATAAGCATCCAGGGCTCGGAGGGCAGCCCGGATACGAGAACGGGGACTTTCGTCCCCGCTCATAACATCAAGCGCTATTCTCCGTCCTGGAGCTGCTGACCATCCTGGCATACAACGACTCACTCGCCGACTTTACCTTCAAGCACTTTGCGGCCACGGTAGAAGCCGTCAGCGGTCATGTGATGACGACGATGAGTTTCGCCGGAAGTCGCATCAACAGACAGCTGAGAAGCAGTCAGACTGTCGTGGGAACGGCGCATGTCACGCTTGGAACGGGTTTTACGGTTTTGCTGAACAGCCATGTGTCAACTCTCCTAAATTCTTTGCCTGGAACTCTATTTGGGTTCGGTAGTACTTTAATCCTGATCAGCTTTCAGACTAGCCAGAACACTGAACGGGTTACGACGCTTTTTCTCTTCCTCTGCCCGGGCAGCGGAAGCCTCAGCCTCTTCATCAGATTCAGTAGTAAAGTTCTGCTGAACCTGGCAGGCTTCAGGCGGATGATAAGCCACGATAGGAAGGCTCAACAGAAGCTCTTCCTCCAGCAGGGGCACTAACTCCATCGGCTCCTCCTGGAGCATCAGGGGTTCATAACCCTCTGGCAGGGACCGGGCCTGCTCATCGGTCAATACACCCATCAGGTTGAGGTCTGAACGCACGGGAAGTTCTGCTACATCAAGGCAGCGCTGACAAATCATTTTAAGATTCGCTTCAACATGCCCCTCAAGAACCACTCGGTGATCTTCGCTCATGTAGAAATGAAGAAAGACCTTCACCTCGCCCTGATCGTCAGCGAGACTGGCCACCAGTCGATCAAACTGTTTAAGCGCCAGCGAACCTTCAAACTGTAACCCCTGACGCGCGAGTTTCCGCGGATCAATGGTTTTTGGTAATTGGCCTGATAACATAAGCGCGCAATCATAGGGCGATGCCCCTTTGCTGTCAAACATCCTTTTCGGGTGAGGTTTATCAGAATTTCAACTATTTCATGAATAACATGCCTGAAGACAGTATTTTTCACAACCTGCTGCCGGATGGCGCAGGCGTGTTTTACAAAAATTCGTAACCGTGCATACTGTGCTTGACTATCCGCACCCTTTGCCCGCACCACCTGCACAACATAAAACGATGAATATATTGCTAGCCTCAGGCTCACCCTATCGAAAAAGCCTGCTTGAACGACTTAACCTGACGTTCAGCCAGGCCTCACCAGACATTGACGAACCCCCTGAACCCGGAGAGAGCGCCAGGGAGCTGGCCATCAGGCTTTCCCGGGAAAAAGCCCTGATACTGGCAGATCAGCATCCGGACACCCTGATTATTGCCTCCGACCAAACCGCCGCGCTGGACAATAGAATTCTGGGCAAACCCGGAACCCGGGAACAAGCCATTCAACAGCTGTCCAACTGCAGCGGCAGACAGGTGGTTTTCCACACCGGACTTTGCCTGCTGAACACCGCTACAGCAGAGCATCAGCTGACCTGTGTGGATTACACCGTCTGGTTCCGAACACTGTCCAGCACGCAGATTGCCACCTATATAGATGCAGAAAGTCCGCTGGACTGCGCTGGCAGCTTCAAATGTGAAGGACTGGGCATAACCCTGTTCGAGAAAATGGCTGGCGATGATCCTGACAGCCTGATTGGACTGCCACTGATCACCCTGACCACCATGCTGATGAATGAAGGGGTTTATCCTTTGGGCAGATAGGGTAAATACACCGGGTCTTGCACAGCAGACCCGGTAATCAAATCACATTAACTGAAAACCGTCACCCAGGGCTTCCACCAAAGTGGCGCTGACACCAGCCCCAAAATCCCGGGCAAATTTTTCCAATGGTGAAAGGCGAAAGGTGTAATCAACAATATCCTCTTCACCCACCACTTCACGGGCCACATAACCGGCACTGCCCAGACCATCAATCAGACCCAGTGTTTTGGCCTGTTCACCAGACCAGACCATGCCTGAAAAGATATCCGCCCGATCAGCCAGTCGATCACCCCGCCCGTTTTTTACCGCGTCAATAAACTGCTGGTGAATAGTATCCAGCGACGCTTGCCATTCGACAGCAGCTTCACGGTCCACGGACTGGAATGGATCAAGGAATGCCTTATTTTCACCGGAGGTATAGGTTCTGCGGGTAACCCCCAGCTTCTCCATCGCCCCGACAAAACCGAAACCAGAGGAAATAACGCCGATAGACCCTACCAGGCTGGCCTTGTCAGCGTAAATTTCATCAGCGGCAGCGGCAATGTAGTAGCCGCCAGACGCACCAATATCCATAATGACCGCGTAAAGAGGAGTATCCTTGTGCAGTTCGCGCAGCCTGAGAATCTCATCATAGATATAGCCAGATTGAACAGGGCTACCACCCGGGCTGTTAATTCTCAAAATCACCGCTTTAGTGCCCGGATCCTCAAAGGCTGAGCGTAATCCCGACACCACGACATCTGCATTCACATCGCCACCACCAATCTGGCCATCAATCTCCACCAGCGCCGTATGCTCACTGGAGCCATCACTGATCACCACATCATTGATATTGGTCGCGTTATAAATGACAGCAACGGAGAAAAACAACCAGCCAAAGGTCAGCAGCTTAAAAAATATACCCCATCGCCGGGAACGCTGCTGCTCCAGCAGCGAGCCTTTGGCCAGGGCATCCACCAGATCCCAGGCTCGATTACTGTCCAGGTTATCCTGCGCCTCAGACGAGGACTCCCGCCACTTGTCTTGCATAATCACCCCTTAAACAGGTTCACTCAAAAATGATCATATTTATCAATTCTTCGGTTCGGCATCCAGCCCTTGCAAAGCTGACAACACCTCAGCCAGGTCGTCCGGCAAAGGCGCTTCAACCTTCAACCGCTTACCATCCAGCAGGTCAAATTCGATACTGGCGGCATGCAGGAACAGCCTTTTAAGACCAAACTGCTTCTGGGACTGATTGTCTGAATCCTTACCGTATTTTTCATCCCCGGCAATGGGATGCCCTGCGTGCAGACAGTGAACCCGAATCTGATGGGTCCGCCCTGTGATGGGGTAAGCCTCAACCAGGGTCATATTTGGAAAACGGTTCAGTACTCGAAACGCTGTGCGGGATTTTTTGCCATCCACATGCACCCGGACCATCCGCTCTCCTGACTGCAGCACGTTCTTCAACAGCGGCGCATTTACCAGCTGCTTTCTCGCTGGCCACTTACCCACCACCAGCGCATGATACAGCTTTTCAACTTTTTCTTTCTGCTGCAACTGGTTATGCAGGTGACGCAGCATACTGCGGCGCTTGGCAATCACCAGACAACCCGAGGTGTCCCGGTCCAGGCGATGCGCCAGCTCCAGCGTGCGGTTATCCGGCCGTAGCTGGCGAAGCGCTTCAATTACACCATAAGACAGACCACTGCCGCCATGCACAGCAAGCCCGGACGGTTTGTTGATAATCAGCAGCAGATCATCTTCATATAGCACCGCTTTTTCCAATTGAGCGATCACGCTGTCAGCGGGCCTTACGGGAGCATCCCTTTCGGCCAACCTGACCGGAGGAATACGAACAACATCGTTCAATTCAAGGCGATAATCTGCGCTTACCCGCTTTTTATTGACCCGCACCTCACCCTTGCGAACGATACGATACACCCTGGTCTTGGGCACCCCTTTAAGAACCCGCAACAGAAAATTATCAACACGCTGACCAGCCGCATCCTCATCAATGGTAATAAAGTTAACGTTTGCTTGTTTCAATCGTCTAACCACATATCTGTTTATGCCAAGTTGCAGCCCCGGAAGCTCTACCTTAACCGGTTGAGATAAAAAGACTTTCAGGGATTACCGCGATTTTCTTTCAGGTAATGTTATCAGCTTTGTGTCATTTGAAGCACTTACAGATTACTGATATAGTTGTGGCACTGCCTTGTAACTATCCGAAGAGGCAGTTCGATTTACGAAGTCTGAGCATGACCCGAAAGGGATAGCATCACTTAAATTCCGCTAACCGGGCCGAAAATAAACTGGAGCTACGTTCACCCGATGAACAAGTCCGGGCCAGGTAACTCCGGGAATAGCCGCTCAGGCAGACATCATGGCAGATGAACCAGTTGCATCCCTCCCTGAGGGCATGAGTTCCTGCCATGGTGCTGAACGATTAAAGACCACGGCCACAGCCGTGATAGATAAACAGTGCCACCCAAGAACAGAGGTTGCGCTCCCGATACCAGGGATGAAGAACAGCGGACGGGTCATATGCTAGTGACAGGCTCAGTGATACCTGTAAACGTATCCACAACCAGCCAGAAGCGCCCGATCAACGCATCTCCCCACTATGCATCTGGTCAACATACGGATGCAGATTGCTATATCGTTACAGCCTTACCCTTGAATAAGCCCGGCTGTAAGTCTGATAGTTGGTTACCACCGACCACACCGCTCTCCTGCGGCTGTTGGCCTGTGTACACTCGGGTAGCACCGGAGAGTTTGTACAGAAGCTGAAGGAAACCAGTTGCACTGCCAGCCACCGCGAATACGTCAGGTGGCAGGCCGGGCGCTTCCGGAAAGACGATGGATTGCCCGTCAAACCAATGAATGCGCTGGATTTACCGAATGTCACGAACAACTTTTCGCCACCAACATCTGCTTAGGGTAGCCATTAGCAATTTGGTACTCTATGAAGAGAATGTTGATCAATGCAACCCAGCAAGAAGAGCTGAGGGTTGCACTCGTCGATGGGCAGCGCCTGTTCGATCTGGATATCGAATCCGGAGCCCGCGAACAGAAGAAAGCCAACATCTACAAAGCAAAAATCACCCGTGTTGAGCCCAGCCTGGAAGCCGCGTTTGTGGACTTTGGCGCAGAGCGACACGGCTTCCTGCCTTTAAAAGAGATCTCCCGGGAATACTTCGTCGGCCATACTGGTGGTCGTCCCAACATTAAGGATGTCATCAAGGAAGGCACCGAGGTTATCGTTCAGGTCGATAAGGAAGAGCGTGGCAACAAAGGTGCTGCCCTGACCACACTGGTCAGCCTGGCCGGCCGCTACCTGGTGCTGATGCCCAACAACCCAAGGGCCGGTGGCATCTCACGGCGTATTGAAGGCGATGAGCGCGCTGAACTGCGTGAGGCCATGAGCAAGCTGGACATCCCTGCCGAAATGGGTGTCATCGTTCGCACAGCTGGCCTTGGCCGTTCAACAGAAGACCTTCAGTGGGATCTGGACTATCTCCTGCAACTCTGGAACTCCATCAAAGATGCTGCCGATAAAAATCCCGCACCATTTTTGATCTACCAGGAAAGCAATGTCATTATCCGTGCTATCCGCGACTATCTGCGCCAGGATGTTGGTGAAGTACTGATCGACAAAACCCAGGTTTATCAAGAAGCCCTGGATTTTGTTAAACAGGTCATGCCCCAGTACCAGAACAAGATCAAGCTGTACAAAGACAGCGTCCCCCTGTTCAACCGCTTCCAGATTGAAAGCCAGATCGAGACCGCCTTCCAGCGTGAAGTCAAACTGCCATCCGGCGGCTCCATTGTTATTGATCCAACAGAAGCCCTGGTGTCCATTGATATCAACTCCGCCCGTGCAACCCGTGGTGGCGATATCGAAGAAACCGCCTATAACACCAACCTCGAAGCGGCGGATGAGATTGCCCGCCAACTGCGCCTGCGCGATATTGGCGGACTGATTGTTATCGACTTCATCGATATGGGCAGCAACCGGAATCAGCGGGAAGTTGAGAACCGCATTCGTCAGGCGCTGTCGGTTGATCGTGCCCGCGTTCAAACCAGCCGTATCTCCCGCTTTGGCCTGCTGGAAATGTCCCGTCAGCGTCTGCGCCCATCACTGGGTGAAACCAGTGGCGTGGTCTGCCCTCGCTGCTCAGGCCAGGGCACGATTCGGGATATTGAGTCTCTGGCCCTGTCTATTCTGCGCCTGATGGAAGAAGAGGCCATGAAGGACAAGACGTCCGAAATTCGCGCACAGGTTCCTGTGCCGGTGGCGGCATTTCTGCTGAATGAAAAGCGCAAAATGATCGCCAAGATCGAGAAGCGCCATGATGCCCGCATCATCGTTATTCCAAATGCCAATCTGGAAACTCCCCATTACGATGTCCAGCGCCTCCGTGACGACAATCTTCAGGATCGCGAGAGCAGCTACGAAATCATCCTTGAGGGTGAAGACGCCAGCCCGGAAGAGCTGACCACAGCCACCAGGCCTCAGCCCAGACAACAGGCCGCCGTGCGCAATGTTGCCCCGGCACAGCCTGCACCCGCCATTAAAGCGCCTGAAGCAAAACCCGGATTTATTGACAGCCTGCTGAAGTCCATCGGCAGCCTCTTCAACCCGGAAAATGATGACGACAAATCCGCTGGCCAGGACAAACTCACCCAGCAACGTCAACCGGCGCGTCGTGACAGTCAAGCTGGCCAGAACAGGAAAAAGACCCGAACTGATTCCCAGCGCCGCGACAGACAGGACAGCAACCGTCCTCAGAAAGAGCGCAAAAAGAGTCAGCAGGAACGTTCAGACAACCGTTCCAGCAGCCAGGAAAACCGTTTTGAAAGGCAGGAAAGACGCCAGCGTGACAAACCGGAAGTAGCGGAACAACGGGAACCCAGACAGGAACGCCGCCAAGACCAGGAACCAGAACAAGGCTCCGGTGATCGTCGACGCCGCCCGAACTCTGCACCCCGTCGTCGCAACAACCGACAGTCTCAGCGTCAGCAACAGAATGAACCGCAATTACAGCCACTGCTGCCTGAAAGCGCTAAAGGGGCAGTAAATGCGCCTGCTGTTCATGAAACTGCCGCACAGGAAAGCATTCCACAGGAAAAGCGTGCTGACAAAAAAGAGTCATTTGCCAGCATTGAGAAGCCTGAGCTGGAAAGCAGAAAAGCTGCAGCAGCTGCCCCGGAAGCTCCTGCAGCCCCGGCCATGCCAATGGACAAGGTAGAGGAAACCAGCAAGGCTCCTGTCGAAGAGCAAGCCGTTGCCAACACCCCTGAAGCACCGGACGAAGTGAGACCTCGTCGCTCCAGAAGAGTGAAGAATGACCCTCGCCGTCTCAGGGAAACTCAGCAGTCTGCGCCTGAGGAAGTCAGCGAACCTGAAATCCCTGCTGAGAGCGACTCACCAGCCAATCAACAGCCTTCTGTCGATAAAGAGCCAACAGTTGAGCTTGCAACAGCTGGAGATTCTGAAGCGCAATCGGAAAAAGCAGAACAAGCCTCCGTTGAGACCAGCACTCAAGAACGCCAGACTGACCTGCCCGTTGCCGCCGCAGAAGCAACAACCGTTGAGCGGGAGAAGGTAACCCCACGCCCTCAGATGACAGAAATGGCAAAAGCCGTTGCCGCTTCCCATAATCTAGATAAGCCAGCGTTTGCAACCATGCCACCCGCTTTCGAGAAACCAGCCGTAGCGGAAGCAGAGGCTGTCGAGCCCAAGCCGACCATGACCGCCAATGAAGCTGAAGAGATGCTGAAGCAGGCATTAAATCAGTCTGATGAAGACAAGGCCGTTGTTCATGAAAGCCAACAGGAGAAGCCCGCTGAGGCTGCCACGGCACCACAACCTTTAGCGACTGAGAGCAAAGCAGCAGAAGCACCACAAGCAGCTGAGCGTGACCAGACAGCAGAGGTTAAAGCCAGCGAAGCTGAAGCATCTTCTGATGATGAAACCGTTGAAAGGCCGCGTCGTCGTCGCAGCCGTGCTCACAACGACCCCCGGGCAAAGCGCCAGACTCAGCAGATCGAACTGCCTGTTGAGCCAGAAAGCGAAACTCAGGAAGCTCCGCAGGTGCGCACTGAAGAAAGCAACCTGTAATAAGGGTTGATACTGAACTGAACGGGGTGGTTTCCACCCCGTTTTTTTTTGCCTTGAAAAACCACCAGAAGGCTCTCCAGTCATAGCGATGGACAATAAATCTCTGCCGAACTCGCACCCACGAAAATTAAAAGAGCCACAACCCGCCACTGGTGGAACTTTTATCAATTTCAGAAATCAAAACAAGGAGTAAACCATGTAACTAAAACAACCAAAACAGAGGGAAATTTATGAAAAACAACCTATTCAAGCAGTGGGTAATGGCCAGTTTACTGTGCATTCTATCCTGCTCTGCATTTTCAGACGTTGAATATTCAGGCATCGCTTTCAGCAACGTAGATATCCACGGTCAAGGCACTGAAGCCGACGTTAAACCCGGTGAAACTGTCGGCATCCATGCCCATTACAAATGGCTCTGGCCCCGGGAAGAAGCCAGCATTGTCCAGATTATTGTTGGTATTGATGGCATAGGTGCTCAAACAACAATTGCCAATGCCATTGTCGTTGATGGTCGATATCTTGACCCTCATTACAATGATATCACCGAGCAAGATGTAGACTTTCACATCGTTGCACCCAACGAACCCGGCACTTACCAGATCCGCTTCCGCTACGCTCAGGCCTACGGGGCCGAAGAGGCCGTTGGAGTATGGTGGTACGTTGATCAGGCTCCTACCGACGAAGCAACAATTGGCACTATTACTGTCCGTTAAACGATATGACACGCTAGGAGCCTGTCAGAGAATAGCGCCCGTAGCGAGGATTGCGAGAAATTGAGGATAAAAATTTCTGATTCTGAGGAGAATAGCGGGGCTATTTGACGAAGAAGCAGGAATTTTTAGACCAATTTATCGCAACCGCAGTAGGGCAGTCTATTCTCGGACAGGCTCCTAGTCAGGAGTCCCGGACAACTCATGGGACTTCTGACTGATTACAGCCAGTAAACACCTCCCGGAACCGGAATTTGCATCCTCAGATTCACAGGGTTGCTTTATCATCTTCCATATAAAGGCGCGGCTCTCTTTCCAGCTGAACACCAAACTTTTCATTTACTTTCTGCTGAACCTGCCTGGAGAAAGACAGCACATCCCGACCAGTGGCTCCACCGTGATTTACCAGAACAAGAGCCTGTTTCTGGTAAGTCCCCACACAACCCTCTCGCTCTCCTTTCAGCCCGGCCTGATCAATCAGCCAACCAGCGGCCAGTTTCCAGTTCTGCCCAAGGGGATAAGCGACGATATTCGGATATTCCTGCTTCAGGCGATCCATCTCTGACTTTGATACCTCCGGGTTTTTGAAAAAGCTGCCAGCATTACCCACCTCAGATGGGTCCGGCAACTTTTCCCGGCGAATATCACAAACAGCCCGACTGATATCCAATGCGGAAGGAGCCTGATCGCCCAGACGTCTGGCAAGCAGATCACCTAACTGGCCATAGCCCAGGTTGGGTTTTAATGTTGCATCAAGATCCAGGGTCACAGCGACAATAATGTACTGATCACGCTTTTCCCTTTTGAATACCGAATCGCGATAACCAAAGCGGCAACTTTGCCGGTCAAAATACTCAACCTGCCCGGATTCCAGGTTCATCGCCTCCAGCGACACGAAAGAATCCGTTAACTCAACACCATAGGCACCAATATTCTGGATAGGTGCAGCGCCAACGTTACCCGGTATCAAGGAGAGGTTTTCCAGTCCATAGGCCTGATTATCCAGAGACCATAAAACAAACTCATGCCAGTTCTCTCCCGCCTCGGCCCTGACCCGAACACAATCCTGATCACGACTCAACACCGTTTTTCCCTTGAGATTAACGTGCACAACCAGGGCATCAAGAAAATCACCAAGCACCACATTACTGCCACCGCCCAGGGGAATAACGGGCAACTGCTTTTGCCTGGCAAAAGCCAGTGCCGACTGCAATTCAGCAACCGTATTTGCCTCAGCGTAGTATCTGGCAGTAGACGGCAACCCCAGGGTATTTCTCTCCACCAGGGAATAGTTGTCGAAAATCTTAAGCGGGAAGTTCATTAATAGTTGATTCAATAGAAATTGGAGACAAAACGGAGATACTATTTATGGGTTTTCTGCAAATGATCCAGCAACGCAACCCCACCCAGCTCAACCAGATTAAGCACCCGCTCAAACCCTTCGTTACCACCGTAGTAAGGGTCCGGAACTTCAGAGACTGGCAGGTCAGCAAAATCAAGAAAAAGCTTCAATTTACAGGCATGTTCCTGCGGGCAGATCTTTTGCAGGTTCTTCAGGTTCTCTCTGTCCATAGCCAGAATATAATCCTGCTCAACAAAATCAGCAGAGGTTACCTTGCGGGAGCGAATAAATGAAAGGTCATAACCGTGATCCGCAGCCTGCTGCATGGAACGGCTGTCTGGTAACCCGCCATCATGCCAGCCACTGGTGCCCGCTGAATCAACTCTGATACAGTCTGACAACCCTGCTTCCGCCACTTGATGGGCAAACACACCATGGGCAGTGGGTGACCGACAGATATTTCCCAGGCAGACGAACAGTACTTTTGTCATTCTGTTTATGCTCTGACCATGGTTTCATTGGGCTCAGAACTGTCCAGTTCCTGCTCTCTTTCAAGCAATGCACGAACTGCCTGCAGATCCTGTTCCGTATCGACACCATGGGGCGGCGTTGCCACCGCTTCAGCCACATGAATACGATAGCCATGCCACATCAGTCGAAGCTGCTCAAGAGACTCCATACTCTCAATCGGGCTGACACCCCAGGTCACATAATGATTCAGGAGTCCAACCCGATAGGCATAGATCCCAATGTGACGCTGAAAGCAGGCATCTGCCGACACTCTCTTTTCCTCCGTGGCAAAATCGTCCCGCGCCCAGGGAATGGGCGCACGGCTGAAATAAAGCGCATACCCCCGGACATCAGCAACCACTTTGACAATACCGGGATCGAAAATCTGCTCCACCCGGGTCAACGGGCTGGATAACGTAGCAGCCCCTGCCTCAGACCACAGCTGCAGATTTCTGGCCACCTGATTGATCACAGAGGGGGGGATAAGAGGTTCATCACCCTGCACATTGACAATGATTTCATCATCCTTCAGACCATAGATTCTGGCCACTTCCTGCAACCGGTCAGTGCCAGAAGGATGCCCCGGCAGCGTCATGCATACCTCTGCGCCAAAACCGTCAGCCACCTTCAGGATACGCTCATCATCCGTAGCAATGATGACCTTCCGGGCGGCACTGGCCAGTGCCCGCTCATAAACATGCTGCACCATAGGCTTGCCCGCAATATCAGCCAGAGGCTTGCCCGGCAAACGACTGGAAGCAAATCGGGCAGGTATTACAACGGTGAAGTCAGAGCCTTCAGCTGTATGAGAGCCTTCAGTGGAGGGAAAGCCCTCAACCGATAAAAAGCCTTGTGCCATCAGGACGCCTCATCCAAACGTTCATCAACGGTCAATGTGCGCGCCTCACCTTCGAGCATGACAGGAATACCGTCACGAACCGGATAAGCAAGACCGCAGGGTCTGCAAACCAGTTCCTGACGCTCTTTATTTGGCCGCACTTCCCCTTTACACAGTGGGCAGGCCAGAATTTCAAACAGCGTTTTATCCATCATTGTTCCTCTGCCATCAGCCAGCAAATACCGGCTTACGAGCTTCAATCATTGCTACCAGCTGCTCAATACATGAGTCCGATACACGGGTCGTCACCGGCAGATACCAGTGTCGGTGATCGGCAAAACCACTGCATTTAACGGCATCCTTAGCCGTCATAATTACCGGAAGATCGTCGTTAAAACAGATATCTTCCGGTGCAAATACGTGGTGATCCGGATAAGGATGCCCAATAACATCGTATCCCAAAGCGCGCAGTGTATTAAAAAAACGCTCCGGATTACCAATTCCTGCAACACCATGAACCCTGGTTTTATCGGGAATTGGTTGCGAAATCCCCGTCATGCTGACCAGCGCCGAAGGTTCAAGGGAAAAACAATACAGTTTTTCCCGCTCCAGCGTGGTCAGCCCAAGCGAACTTTCTACTTCCTCAGCCTTCGCTGACAGAGAAGCATGGTTGGTGTTGACCAGAATCATATCCACCTGGCTCATTCTTTCCGGTGGTTCCCGAAGCGGGCCTGCGGGCAGACACAGCTGGTTGCCAAGCAACCGGTCACCATCCAGAACCAATACTTCAATATGCCGTTGCAGATTATAGTGCTGCAATCCATCATCTGCGATGATCAGATTGCAGTATGTCTGATCACAGAGATAGCGGGCCGCCTTTACACGATCAACGTCAACAATCAAAGGGACATGCAGCTGTCGGGCGAGCATCACCGGCTCATCCCCTGCCTTTGCCGGGTCTGAATCCGGCCGCACCGACAGAGGCATACCTCCGGTTTTCGCACCAAATCCACGACTGATAATCCCAGGCCGGTAGCCCCTTCGCTGAAACTCCCGTACAAGGGCGGCAACCAAAGGGGTTTTACCGGTTCCCCCTACCGAAATATTACCCACCACAATGACCGGCACAGGCGAAGACCATCGCGCTGCCTGCAGTAAACGTTGCTTTCTTCTCGCAGCCAGAAAGGAAAATAACCAGCTAAGTGGCTTGAGACAGCGGGTCCAGCCACCGGCAGGAGCATACCAGGAGTCTGTGACCGACTGGCTGAAACGGGGCCAGAGCTTCACTGATCAGACTCGGTATCTTTTCGGGTGGTCATGCTCAGGTTGGTAAAACCCAGCTGCCCGGCAGCATCCATTGCTGTAACAACCGCCTGATAAGGCGTATTGGCGTCAGCGGTAATAATCAGGGGTATCTTGCTGTCTCCCTGGCTTACTTTACCCAGTGCCCGCTTGAGTGTATCCAGCTGACCATTGACCAGTCCCTGACCATCAACGGCAAAATCTCCGGACTTGCTGATGATGATCTCAATCTGCTTTGGCTGCTGCTGCAACACCTCGCCGGAGGATTCCGGCAAGTCAATGACCAGATGCGTCTCCTTGGTGAAGGTGGTTGAGACCATAAAGAAAATCAGCAGCAGGAATACCACATCAATCAGGGGCGTCAGGTTGATCGACACCTCTTCCTGATTTATCTGTCGTCGGAAGTTCATTTTTTCCTGGCCTCACTGCCCGGAGCGGATGAAGAGCCCTTGCGATCACCCTGCAGCACTTCCACCAGCTTGATGGCATCCTGCTCCATGGCAACCACCAGCTCATCAATGCGCCGGGTAAAATAGCGATGGAAAATCAGGGCCGGGATAGCTACGGTAAGACCGGCTGCTGTGGTAATGAGAGCCTTGGAAATCCCGCCAGCAAGAACACCGGCATTACCGGTGCCTTCAACCATCAGCACAGTAAAGACATCAATCATACCGATCACGGTTCCCAGCAAACCCAGCAGCGGAGTAATCGCGGCAATGGTCCCCAGGGTATTGAGATAACGTTCAAGGTCATGGATCACCTTGCCCGCCTGCTCTTCAATACTTTCCTTCATGATTTCCCGGCCGCTGCGGGCATTGGTCAGACCAGCGGCCAGAATCTCTCCCAGGGGCGACCCGGCTTTCAGCTGGTCAAGCTTGCGATTGTCCAATCCATTACTTTTGATCCACCTCCATACTTGAGACAGGGTATTTTTCGGTGCAATGCGTGAGGGTCTCAACGTCCAGAGCCGCTCGAAGATGATTGCCATGGCAATGACTGAAGACAACAGGATAGGCACCATCAGCCAACCACCGGATTTCACCAGTTCGAACACAATAATCTTCCCTTATAATGACAAATTCATGATATCTGGCCCGGTTAATGTCAGGCATATCAGTTCCCGGCCAGTATGACTGTATCACAGAGATTAGCGCCATTTAAGCAGTAACTGATCGCTTTGGCAGAGCGTCAGCGCCACCAATAGCGGGTGTGTGTTTTGCGGTAGGCTGAAACGGTCATATCACCGCTACCGAGCGTAAAGGAAAGTGAGCCGTCCGCAGCGGTATTAAAAATTTTCGCCCCCGAGCTTTGCGCACGGGCTAATGCTTCAGCGGCCGGATGACCGAAGCGATTGGCAAAGCCGGAGGAAAAAATAACCGCCCCGGGCTGAACCGCAGAGAGAAAGTCAGAACTACTGGAAAACCGGCTACCATGGTGAGCGGCCACCAGCACACTGGATTCGAGCTCAGCGCCCTGCTCAATTAACCGTTTCTCAACCCGTCCACTAATGTCTCCGGGCAGTAAAAGACTGTCTGACCCTGCTGTCACTTTCAGGACACAGGATGCATCATTGCTGCGCCGATATTCACCACCGGCCAGCACCTGAAAATAAACCCCATCCCACTCCCAATGATCTCCGGATTGGCATTTCACCCACTCTTGCTCAAAACCGGGCAGCCTGGTACCACTGATAACCGGTACATTCGGGTATCTGGACAACAGTGATGGCAAACCACCTGAATGATCCTGATCACCATGAGAAATGATAATGCGATCAATTTGGGTCACGCCGGATTTGGACAGCGCCGGAAGAATCACGCTTTCTGCCGCTGACAATTTTTCCGAGAACCGGTCACCAGTGTCGTATACCAGAAGGTGCTGACGTGTTCTGATAAACACAGACAACCCTTGCCCTACATCCAAAACAGTGACCTCAGCCTGACCTGCCGGTATCTCAGGTGTTTTCGGGAACAACGAAGGCATCAGCATCACCGGGGCAAGCCAGCGCAAACGCAGAGTTGCCGGAGCAATCAGCAGCAACATGCCGACCACAGCGAACAACAGGTCAAGCCAGGTCAGAGACTGCTGTGGTGGAATAAGCACTATCAAACCGGACACCCACTGCAGTACCCATTGAAACCCTGTCACCAGATAATCCAGCCCGGCCATAATGAAACCGGCAGCCTCAGGCAACACAAACTGCACAATTGCGCTGAACAGCAGCAAGGGAACGACGGCAATGCCAATTAATGGAATGGCGAGAAGATTCACCAGGGGAGACAGTGGTGATACCGGCTGACCATTAAACAGCAGCAAAGGCGTCAACAGGGCAAACACCAGCCATTGCGGCTTAAACAGGGTTACCGGCCAGCCAGTCCTCTCCTTTCTGCCAACTATACCGAACAGCAGTGCACCTGCGGCAATAAACGAGTACCAGAATCCATTGCTGGTTATGGCCAGAGGGTCAATGGCCAGCACTGCCGCCAAAGCCAACAACCAAAGTGTGGCGGGAGAGGCTCTGATACCCAGCAAGGGTGCCAGTAATGCAGCAAATGTCATCACCAGGGCCCGCTGCACCGGCACACTGAACCCGGCCAACAGGGCATAGAACAACGCAAACAGCATGCCTGTCAGCGCCTTGACCACGGGTAAGGGTACACTCCGAAGTGGAATTCCCCCCAATCGCCCAACAATGGTGGCAAGGGAAAAGCCCAACCAGGCCATAAGACCGATATGCAGGCCGGAAATCACCATCAAATGGGTGGTTCCCGTCTCATTCAGCATCTGCCATTGCTGAGTATTGATTGCGGTTTTATCACCCAGCAGCAGTGCCGAGAAGATTCCTCTGTTGTTATCCGATACCGTGGAGTACAACCACTCTCTTAAAAGCGCCCTTACCTGATGAAGGCGATATATCCCGCTAACACTATTGTCGAGCAGTGATCCGGACTTCACATACCCCGTGGCCTGTATCCCCTGACGCAGCGCCCAGGCTTCATAATCGAACGCACCCGGGCTTGAAAAACCATGGGGCTGTCGCAACCTGACCGTTAACTGCCAAGTCTCTCCAGCCTGCAAATCCGGCGGTTCATACCAGCTGAGCCTGACCTTTTTGGCATACAGAACAGCCCCTGCATGACTGACTGCGAAATCAAAGCGCGCTGCCATGCCGTTTATCACCGGCAGACTGGCAATCTTTCCTTCGATATTGATATCCCGCCCATGTATATAGCCATCAAGGCGAGTGACAGCGTAATGCGATGCATACCATGAGCTGACAAGAGTACCCGCCAGCAGAGGCAGCAGCCACCAGCGGACCCGGGAAGCTCCGGCTGACGATAATCCCCACAGAAACAGAATGAACAGCGGCAGGCTGATCGACAGCAGTACTGACATGCCAAATGTCAATGAAACAAAACCACTGGCAAGTACGAAGATAAGTAATCCCCTTGCCGGTTTTATGGTCGTGTGCGTGTTATCCACGTAGTCTTGCCTACCATTTCAGTGCATAATCCAAGGCTTTACCTCATTCAAGGCACTGTTCTGCCCTGCCTTGAATGACCGCAATTGTGCTGTGGCATAATCAACCATTCTTTATTTGAAAAGTGGCATGCTATGGCCGATGAAAATCAGCAAGCATAGATGAATTTCAGTCTGGAAAAGCCAATCCCGAATCGATTGAAGGCAACTGGCAAGACTTCCATACTGGAAAACTGGCAACCTCTGCAAACCATGAACTAAAGTCATAGCTCAGAGCATAATGAGTTGATGTCATGATAGCGGTAAGATAGTGAAAGGATATGGCGAAAAAACTGATTAAAAGGTATTTGCCGGAACCAAAAACCATCAAGGAACATCGCCACCTGCGGTTTCTGGGTTCTGCATTATATGATGCAAACCTGTGGCAACTGAATCGCCGCTCCGCTGCTGCCGCATTTTTTGTCGGCATATTTGTTGCGTTTATTCCCATGCCTTTCCAAATGATTCTGGCGGCATGTCTGGCCATTGTTTTCCGATGCAATCTGCCTCTTTCTGTGGCACTGGTCTGGATAACCAACCCATTGACCATGCCTGCCATATTCTATTTTACATACAAAATTGGCTGTTTTATCCTTCAGACACCGGTAAGTGAAGCTTCCTTTGAACTCACCGTACAAGGTCTGGGTGCCGGACTTGCCCGTGTGTGGAAGCCTCTTTATCTGGGATCGCTGGTATCAGGCGTTGTGCTCGGCTTTATCAGTTACCTGCTGATTCGGGCGGCCTGGCGCTGGAATGTTGTCATCCACTGGCGCCAGAGAAACAAACGTCGCTCCCGACCCGATCCTTTCAACTAACCGCTATTCAAAAGTCTCTAGAGATAACAGCCCCATGCAAAGAAGTTTTCAAAAACGCCAGCCAAAACTGGAAGGTCGTGGTCTGCTTGAAGCTATCAGCACCGATGGCCCTCACAGCGACTGGCTGGGGATGCCGGATTACTATATCCATACCCTGACGGTTGCTGGTGAGGATTACAAATACCTGTCGGCCGACAAGCAACTGGATGTCAACGTTGGTGATACGGTGGTCTTCAGATATCAGGAAGTCGGCAAGACTGAAAACAAGGAAAAGCGCATTGATAAGCGCTCCCTTGGTCTCTACATTGACCCAAGCCAATACCTTCAGGAAACGCCCTGAAGCCTGCCTGCCGCGCCGTCTGACCGGGTAAACCCTGCGTCCGGACGGCTGGTAACTGCCAGCAAAATCACTCTGAATTTGAATATCACCTCTGGCACATCAAGCCCTTGGCTTCCAGACTAAAAACCACTTTTGAATGGTTGACTGAAACCAATTTAAGCAACACGCGGAACTATATGACTCAAAAAGCAGACTAAGTGTTTATTGACGGTGTTTTATGAGTACCTGACAGCAGCAAATCTCTGACAATATACAATTTCGAAATATCAATTTGAAAAAATAAAAATTCATAACATTTAAATCAATCTGTGGTTGACCAGATTTCCGGTAAAAGTGACCATTAACCATGTTATTTAACAGAAAACACACAGGCAGCCATAAGCAAAAGCATACAGGCCCTCGTTATATTAAGCTGATTGCCGGGCTCGCCATTACCATTGCCGTTTTAGCCACAAAAATGGCCTACTGTGACATTGAGCATCCGCAAAACAAAAGCCTGAGATATTCCGTCGCCAGGCATGCAGTCCCCATATTAACCGAAACACTGTTTTCAATTGAGAGGCTTCATGAACAATCACCGATGCTGTCATGGGTGTTTAAAAGCAGTCTGCTACAGGCATTTCAGGCAGCATCTCGAATCAACAATTTGTATATCATCTCTTACCGGGATATCAAGGCACTTAACGATTATGCCAAAACCACTAAACACGGTTATTACGAGTTATCCTTCAAAGGCAAAAGAATTTATTTCATCGCTAATGCAGATATCGCCAATCAGATCATCGCTCTTGAAGGACAAGAGCACAACGTTCATACCCACAGAAGACTGTTGAGTGCACAAAACTGGTTTCTGCTGGAAAACAATCCTGTAGCTGCAAGGGATATGCATCACCATAGCTATGGAAGCAAGCAGGCAGCACTCTTTCAGCAGGCGTTTGAAAGGCTGCAACAGCTGCCCGATACTTCTGTGTTATTAACAAACCAGCAAACCTCGGACTTCGTATATGGCGAGAAAGCTGCCGATCTGATCAGCAATCTGCTAACCCAGATATATTTTCAAATACTGTTTTCCAATGTCTCTCCACAATACCCCGTTAACAGAAACATTCAGCAGCAGGTTAATCAACATTATTACCCGATAAAGCGGCTTTACGACCAGCTTGAAGTGCATACCGGAAAATACGATTTAAAAGCCAATCATTTCATTCATGGCAACAGCTCATTTGTAAAAGATCACCCGTACACCAATATTCAAACATTAGAACAGTTTTACAAAGTGCTCTGTTATTTATATGACGAGCCCCTGATGCCGAGCATTCACTCTGGCAACCACCAGTCCACCAGAGAAACTGTGGCAACAAGAACAGTCGAGCTATTAAGAAAAAATAATGCAGCCGTGCTACCCGTATTTGCCCCCTCCCTGACTCTGGACCTTGAAGAGGTGTCACCAGAGGAAGCCATCAACATTATTTTCAATTTATTATCCTGGATTGATAATTCATTGAACATCAGCAATACAGCGACAAATTTTGTTATTCACATCGCTGAACATCATCAAAACCAGCACCTTATTGATATGCATCAGCTATTTGCTGATGAAGTCCACAACCTGCGCGCCCTGGCAACGCTGTTTCCCAGAAAAGTGAACCGCCCCTTCCGGGTAACAACCAGATCAGAAACAGAAAGCCACCAGATACATTTTCAACCGGATGATATGATACTGATAACCAACGCCATCAAAGGGCACGCCTTTGGCTATGAGCCCAGAAAATGCCCATCAAAGCCATACAGTGTTTATATTCTTCCTGAGTTTCTCCAGTATTTTTTTGCGAATTATCACGCCCGATATGCTGCCCGCTCAAAACTGATTCCAAACAGTACAAGCTGGTTCTGGAATAAACTGGATGTTGCTCCATTAGTTCTGGAACCAGCGTTTAATGTAACTGAGCAGTAATTTATCAGGCTGTCTCAGTTACTATCCATGCAAACTAACCTGAGCCAGATCCATTAACTCACGATTGGCAACGGCAAACATGGCCAGGTCGGCCTGTGGCGCACTGCGTATTTCGGCCAGCATGCTCTGCCAGCGGGCTACCAGGGCATGGTTATCCATAATCCATTTATCGATGGTTTGCTCAATGGGTACGCCATCCTGCGCCATGGTGATGAGCCCTTCGGATAATTTACGCTGTTGCCAGCTCAACTCGTCCCTGGCGCTGTCCCGTGCCAGAGACTGCCAGTGATTAGTCACCTCCAGTTGCGACAGGGCATTACCATACCAGGTCAGCTCCAGGCGAGAACCTATGGTAAAGAAAGTCCTGATGGCCACCTCCAGGGGAACACCGGTTTCGTCGGCTACCCTGATCACGGGCAACACACTCAATAGATAACGCTGCCCGGCAACCACCAGAGCCAGCGCCTGTGGAACGCCTTGTGCAACCATACTGTCAACGGCCTTGTCCAACTCTGCCTTTTCTTCTTCACCGAGGGATTCGGTAAAACAGGAGAGGAATTTCTCCACCCTGGGCCCATAATGTTCAACACACTCGGTCGGTATCAGGTCCTGACGCTTCAGGCGGATAAACCATCGGGTAGTCCGCCTCGCCAGCTTGATCAATGCGCCCATCATCCGGTACTGCAATGCACTGGAAACTTTATGGTCCAATTGCTCAATCATCATCCAGTAACGGGAAACATTAAACACATCACGACTGGCACTGAAGGCACGGGCGATCTCGGCCGATGACGCACCCGTGGTCATTTGCAGCCGATAAACAAAGGTAATCCCCATCATATCAATCAGATGATTGGCAATCTGGGTAGAGATAATCTCCTTGCGCAGACGATGTTTTCTGATCTCCTCCGGAAAGCGGTCCACCAGAATCCGGGGAAAGGCACTGTATAATTCCCGGGTAAGATATCGATCATCAATCACTGTCGAGTTCAGTAACGCTTCTTTCAGGTCAGCTTTACTGTATGAAATCAACAGGGACAATTCCGGCCGGGTTAACCCCTGCCCATTAGCGGCCCGTTCGGCCATCGCTTCATTATCTGGCAAAAACTCAATGGTTCTGTCCAGCTTACCCTGCTCCTCAAGGTGCTGCATAAAACGACGATACTCGCCCATTCTTGAGGCAACGTCCGATTCAACCACAGAAATCGCCTGGGTCTGACGGTAGTTATTGGTCAATACCAGGGCGGCCACTTCATCGGTCATGCTTTCCAGCAGCTGGTTTCGCTGTTTAATGGTCATATCGCCATTGGCGACCATATCATTCAGCAGAATCTTGATATTGACCTCGTGATCAGAACAGTCAACGCCACCGGAATTATCGATAAAGTCGGTATTCAAGCCACCGCCCTGCAGCGCATATTCCATACGCCCCAGTTGACTCAGCCCAAGATTCCCCCCTTCCCCGACCACACTGGCCTGAACTTCACAACCATTAATTCTCAGTGGATCATTGGCCTTATCCCCCACGTCGCTGTGGGTTTCGTTCATTGACTTGATGTAGGTACCGATACCGCCATTCCATAACAGATCAACCGGGGCCCGTAACATACAGCGAATCAACTCATTGGGTGGCAGATGACTGGCGGTAATACCAAAGCGTTCCTTCATTTCAGGACTGATGGCGATTGACTTTGCCTGGCGGGAAAAAACGCCCCCGCCCTTAGAAATAAGACTGGTGTCGTAGTCTGCCCAGCTGGAACGAGGCAAATCAAACAGACGACGGCGCTCGGCAAAACTCTGATAAACATCCGGATTGGGATCAACAAAAATATGCAGATGATTGAATGCACCAATTAAAGCAATGGTTTCGGAGCACAACATACCATTGCCAAAAACATCTCCGCCCATATCGCCAATACCAATGGTAGAGATCACATCCTGCTGGACATGTATCCCTTTTTCCCGGAAGTGTCTCTGCACCGAAACCCAGGCACCTCTGGCGGTAATCCCCATCTTCTTGTGGTCATAACCCACACTGCCCCCGGAAGCAAAGGCATCCCCCAGCCAGAAGTTGTAATCCTGTGCAATGCCGTTGGCGATATCGGAAAACGTTGCCGTGCCTTTATCCGCGGCCACCACCAGATAACTGTCACTGTCGTCATACATCACCACGCCATCCGGATGAACCACGTCACCTTCCACCAGGTTATCGGTGATATCCAACAGTCCTCTGATAAAGGTTTTATAACAGCGAATCCCCTCTGCCATTATCGCTTCCCGGCTGCCATCAACCGGTAACTGTTTGGGCACAAAACCGCCTTTGGCACCAACGGGGACAATAAGCGCATTTTTCACCTGCTGGGCCTTGACCAGTCCAAGAATTTCCGTTCTGAAATCTTCCACCCGGTCAGACCAGCGCAAACCGCCTCGGGCCACTTTGCCCCCTCTCAGGTGAACACCTTCGACAATGGGCGAGTAGACAAAAATTTCATACAGTGGCACCGGTTTGGGAATGTCCGGTATCTCCCTTGCCGCCATTTTCAGGGAGATATACCACTTGGCACTGCCTTCGTCATCCTGCTGATAAAAGTTGGTTCGCTGTGTTGCCTTGATCACATCCTGATAACACCGGATAAGCTTGTCTTCACTCAACACTTCCACCTGATCAAGCCCATGGAGAATTTGCTGCTGAATATGCTGCTGGCGAGCAAGCCGCTGGGTTATGGACAGCTTCAGCATGGGGTTGAAGCGAACCTCAAACAACGCCACCAACAACCGGGCAATCTCAATGTTATTGCACAACGTTTCGGCAATATAAGTCTGACTGAAACCGACACGAATCTGCTTCATATAACGGGCATAAGCCCGCAGCATGGCAACCTGCCGCCAACTCAGGCCAGCAGATAATACCAGCCGGTTGAACCGGTCATTTTCCGCCTCCCCGAACCAGATTTTTTCAAACGCTTCCCGGAAGGTAGGACCCACTTTTTGCAGATCAATGGTAATTCGTGAATCGAAACTTAACTGAAAGTCATGGATCCAGATGGTGTCACCGGAAGCGGTGTTAATCAGATAGGGATACTCACCGAGCACACGCAGACCCAGGTTTTCAATAATTGGAATCTGGTCAGCTAACGGCAGAGGCTCGATAAAATGGTACAGCTTCAGGTGAACCAGCCCGGCAGCATCGTCCAGTGACTGGTAAAACCCCATGGCCAGCGGCCGGTCATTGTCCATTTTTTCAAAATGGCGAATATCCGTCACCGCAGACTGGGGCTTGAACGCTTCCTGATAGGCGGCACTGAACCCATCGGAGAACCTTGCCAGCAGTTTATTCCCCCGCACCTCCCCAAAAGTTTCCAGCACCTCTGTCCGGAGGTCATCATTCCAGGATGATCCCGCGAGCATAATCTCCCGGGTAATCACATCCAGATTGTAATCAATCCGCCCTTTCAACTTGAACACGAAATGAACCCTGGCCAGGATCGACTCAGAAAAATAGGTGGTAAACTCGCTGTCTTCTGCCTCCAGTCGGTGACAGAGAATGTTTTCCACCCGCCGACGGAAGCGGGTACTGTAGATATCCCTTGGCACATAGACCAGCGCTGAACAGAATGGTCCGTAGGGGTCCTGGCGGATAAAGACTTTTATCTGTTTCCGCTCCTGCATTCGCAGGATTGACATGGCGGTCTGAAAAAGTTCGTCCTGACTGGTCTGAAACAGTTCATCCCTGGGGAAAATCTCCAGTATCTGCACCAGGTCTTTGCCATGATGGCTTTTGGGGTCCAGACCAGAGCGTTGCAGGATTGCCGACACCTTATTACGGATATAGGGAATGGCGTAGGGCGTCTTGCGATACACCGGAGAGGTGTAGAGACCAACAATACGCGCCTCACCCACAATGCGCCCCTGCTCATCAAAGCGTCGCACAGTAATAAAGTCAGGATAGGCTGGCCGGTGAACACTGGAACGGACAGAAGCTTTGGAGAACGAGAGCCGTTCGGTCAGCTCAAACAGATCATGTTCAATAAAGGGTTCCAGTGACAGCTGACCGGGCTGACCTTCATTGACAGGTTTCAACAACCCAAACAGTGACTCCGACGGTCTTCTCAGACGACGACTGCCTTCATGTTCTGTGACAATCAGTTCTTCGTAACCCAGGAAGGTGAAATTATCATCCAGCAGCCATTCCAGAAAGGCCTGAACCTCATCGTCTTTTTTCAGCAAGCCTCCCGGCATAGCCCCCGGCTCTCCGGCCATAGCCGCCAGCCTTTTCACCCGTCCGGTCATTTCACCGAAGTCATCGACAACACGACTGACATCTCTCAGCACCGCATTTAATTGACTCTCCAGCTGGTCCAGTTGACTCTGGTCTTCACAACGGTCAATTTCGAGATAAACAAAGGCCTCCTGGCAAACAAATTCACCCTCACCCCGTTCATCCCCAAACTGCAGGGTCATGTCTGCGGCACGCCGGGAATAGAAGACGCCATTGCGCAATAAATGAATGGTCGAGCCATAATCGTTCAGCTTCATCCTGAGCGAGTCCACCACAAAAGGCATATCCCGATGGAGGATTCGGATGACGGTATGGGTTGAGTGCCAGCCATGCATGTTATATTCCGGATTGATGACCTCAATGCGCGGCTGGCCCGGATTATGGTATTGAATAAACTTCCAGAATGAGTGGGTAGCGCCCAGCAGTTCCTGCCAGTTGCCGGATACCAGATCCTCATGGGTATCCAGTGAGTAATACCGGTAGACAAACTCATGAAAGCTATCCAGCTGCTCTACCGGAATATGGGTAGCCAGATCACTGATCAGTTTATCCAGAGTTTCTTCACGCTCCTGACTATTTAACTGCCCCATCCCTGGCCTCTCCATTTTGAATAGATATCTGTTTAAAAATCCATGTACTAGACCATCGGCCTTGGCAAACCTATATTGAAGGGCGCTGTCGAAAATAAGATCTTTAAGTAGTTAACCGTAAAGCATTCGACAAGACACAGGGATGGGGCTTATCAATAGCACAAATGACTTGTAGAATTTCCAGACTGAAAAGTGGTGCCATGCACTCTCTTTAAAGACGCAGACAGATTGCCAGGTTGAAAAAAATGTCATCAAGCCACTGTTTTACCCAATTCAGTCAGCTGAAAAACTACCTCTCCAGCACCATCATTGGCCAGGAACATCTGGTTAACCGCCTGTTAACCACCCTGCTGGCTGACGGACACCTGCTGGTTGAAGGTGCGCCCGGCCTGGCCAAGACCAGGGCGGTTAAAGCACTGTCCGATGGCCTGGATGCCGATTTCCACAGAATCCAGTTTACCCCTGACCTGCTGCCTGCCGATGTCACCGGCACCGACATCTATCTGCCGGAAGATGGCAGCTTCCGGTTTCAGCCCGGCCCGATTTTCCACAACCTGATTCTGGCGGACGAGATCAACCGCGCACCGGCCAAAGTTCAGTCTTCATTATTGGAAGCCATGGCCGAGCGGCAGGTCAGTGTTGGCCAGAAAACCTACCCATTGCCTGAGGTCTTTATGGTGATGGCCACCCAGAACCCCATTGAACAGGAAGGCACTTACCCATTGCCGGAGGCCCAGCTGGATCGCTTTATCATGCATGTCCGGGTGGGCTATCCCGATGTGGCAGCAGAGCGGGCGATTCTGAAACTGGCCAGGGGAGAAGCCATGCAGACACCGGTTGAGCGCCCCCAATCCCCGCTTACCCAGGAAGAAATTCTGCAGGCCCGCCAGGCAGTGCTGACCGTGCATATGGAGCCATCGGTTGAGGAATACATTGTTCAGTTAATTAATGCCAGCCGCCACCCGGAACGCTACAGCGATCAACTCTCAGGATGGCTGGATTATGGTGCCAGCCCCAGGGGCACCATTGCCCTTGATCGCTGCGCCCGCGCTTATGCCTGGCTGGATGGCCGTGATTATGTCACCCCTGATGATGTTCAGTCGATCGCCCACGACGTGCTGCGCCATCGCCTGCTGCTGACTTTTGAAGCTGAAGCCGAAGGTAAAGATGCAGACCAGATCATCAACCAGCTATTAGACGTAGTTCCCATCGCCTGAACTGATTCACACCTGCATTTAAAGGGCTATTCAAGCCATGAGTGGAGCCTACTGTACATTACAGAGCCTGGTTAATCTGCGGTTGTCGGCCAGGGACCTGCCTTTGTTTCGCCAGGGACGCAGCCTGCGACAGATGCTGGGTAACTCCCGCTCCCCGTTCAAGGGCCGTGGTATCGACTTTGAAGAAGTCAGGGCCTATCAGTTCGGGGATGATATCCGTTCCATCGACTGGCGGGTCACGGCCCGGAGAATGAAGCCGCACACCAAAGTCTTTCAGGAAGAGCGGGAGCGGCCGGTGATGATTTTGCTCGACCAGAGCCACGCCATGTTCTTTGGCAGCCAACTGAACTTCAAATCCGTCACGGCGGCGGAAATCTCCGCCCTGATTGCCTGGGCCACCCTTAACCATGGTGACCGGATTGGCGGCGTTATTTTCAATGAACATGAGCTGAATGAAACACGGCCAAAGCGTTCCAGAAAAACGCTGATGTACTGGCTTAACCAGACTGAGCGGATGAACCGAAAACTCCGCCTTGCCTCCATAGCCAGTATGGATGCGGAACATGGGCTGGCCAGAACCCTCAGGCACACCCGGCGAGTGGCACATCCCGGCACCCAGATATTTCTGATCAGCGATTTCAGCCATGTTAATAAAGAGTCCGAACAGCATCTGGCTCAGCTGGCCCGGCACAATGAACTGATGGCGATCAAAGTGAACGACCCTCTGGAACAGCATCTGCCAACTCCGGATCAATACCGGATAACCGATGGCATGCACAACCTGTCGGTGAACACCGGCCACCCTCAGCTACGCCAGCAGTTCCACCAGCAGTATCTGGTGCACCATGAACAGCTGAAGCAGATGCTGGCACGGTATCGTATCCCGCTGCTGGAGATTAATTGCGCCACACCCTCCGCGCAGCAGTTGTTGGGGCTGTATGGTGTCAGGACGAACAACAGGGAGCTGGCTCAGTGAAGAGATATTTGGTGGTTAACGCCTGTTTTGAGCTTACGGCATCTCAGGGGACTTAGTTATGGACCTGCAAAATCCTCTGGACCAACTCCGCCCGAACCATCTCCCGGACCCTGTTGGATTATGGCCACCCGCCATTGGCTGGTGGCTTCTGGCGTTGATTGGTATTGCCCTGATGGTTCTGGTTACCGTCTATAGCTGGCGTCGCTGGCAGAAAAACCGTTATCGCTCAGAGGCACTGCTGCAAGCCAGAAAAATTCACGCTGACTATCAGGCTCATCAGTCGCTGCACAGACTGGCCAATGAATCCAATGAACTGTTAAAACGGGTAGCCTTGCATGCGTTTCCTGCAAACAAGGTTGCCGGGCTGAGCGGGGCTTCCTGGTGCCAGTTCCTGGCAGATACCGGTGATATGCCCGACTTCCTCAACCACAGCGCCTTCAATAACCACCGCTATAACCCGCAGATACCGCTAACGCCAACCCACGGCACTCCTGGCGAGATGCCAGCGAACGTGTATAAACTCACCCGGCAATGGATAAAGAAACACCATGCTTGAGCTTGAATGGCCCTGGATACTGATTGCCCTGCCCTTACCTCTGCTGGTTTATCGATGGGTCAAACCAGCCAGCAGTAATAATGATGCCGCGCTGTATACCCCTTTTTATGGCAAGCTGTCGTCCATAGTGGGAGAGCAACGGGCAGAACAGGAAACGCCTTCTGGCAAACGAACCATTCTACCCGGTGTGATCTGGCTACTGCTGCTTATTGCTGCCAGCAAACCGGTCTGGCTGGGAGACCCCGTTGAGATACAAGACAGTGGTCGTGACCTGATGATGGCCGTTGACCTCTCAGGCAGTATGGAGATCAAAGATATGGTGCTCAATGGCCGTCAGGTTGATCGGCTGAGCGCCACCAAAGCGGTGATGAATGACTTTATCCAGCGCCGCCGTGGCGACCGGCTTGGACTTATCCTGTTTGGCACCCAGGCCTATCTGCAAACACCGCTGACCTTTGACCGGGAAACGGTCAAAACACTGATGAATGAGTCGGCTATCGGGATGGCGGGCAACAAGACAGCCATCGGAGATGCCCTGGGTCTTACCGTTAAGCATCTTCGTAAGCGCCCCGAAGACAGTCGGGTGCTTATCTTGCTGACCGATGGTGCCAATACTGCCGGAGAGATCTCGCCACTGCAGGCTGCCCAGATTGCCCGGGAAGAAGGCATCAAAATCTACGCCATTGGCCTCGGGGCTGAGGAGATGGTGGAGCGCAGTTTCTTTGGCTCCCGCCGGGTTAATCCATCGGCGGACCTGGACGAGCAAACCTTACAGGAAATGGCAGAACTGACAGGCGGTCAGTACTTCCGGGCCCGCAACATTGAGGAACTGAATAAGATTTATGCGCTGCTGGATCAGCTTGAACCTGTCGTTCAGGAAGAAGAGGTGTTTCGCCCCAGCAAGAACCTGTTTTTCTGGCCACTGGGGCTGGCGCTACTGCTAAGCTTGATCCCGGCAATGATAAAGATCAATTTCCCCAGCGCTCTTAACCATTGGCAAGCTGACAAAGGGAAGCCTCACCATGATTGAATTTTTCTCTTTGTTTATGGATCAATTCCATTTTCTCAGACCACTCTGGCTGCTGATGCTACTGCCCTGCATCACCCTGGTATTCCTGCTCTGGCGACAACATCGGGATCGGGGCAGCTGGTCTAAAGTCATTGCCCCTGCTCTCCTGCCCTGGTTATTGGAAGGAGAGCAGCAGCAACCGGCTCGCTGGCCGCTGATGCTGGTATGGACTGGCTGGGTAATCGCCTCTCTGGCCCTTGCCGGGCCTGCCTGGCAGAAGGAGCCGGTACCCGTCAGTAAACATCAACAGCCCTGGGTGGTTGCCGTTGATCTCTCCTATCACATGTACGCGGCGGATCTTTCCCCCAACCGCCTGACCCGGGTGCGTTTCAAGCTGCAGGATTTGTTCAACCAGCGCAGTGAAGGGCTCTCTGCCCTGGTCGCCTACGCTGGCTCTGCCCATACCGTAGCGCCACTGACAGACGATAGTCGTACATTAAACAACCTGACCAAAGCCCTTGGCCCTGACATTATGCCCGTACAGGGTAACGACCCTGTAGCAGCAGTGCGCCTGGCAAAACAGCTCCTGACTCAGGGCAGCAGTGAGTCCGGCGATATTTTGCTGGTTACCGGCTCCATGACCGCAGCACAGGCGGAGGAGATTTCCAGTCTGCTGCAGAACAGCGGTATCCGTTTATCCATTCTTGGTACCGGAACGGAACAGGGAGCACCGATTCCCTTGCCTGATGGCGGTTATCTGAAAAATCAACAGGGAGCCATTGTCGTCCCTCAACTGGAACAGTCCCGTCTGCAGTCACTGACTCGGGCCAATGGCGGTGGATACCAGACCATGACCGTTGCAGCTACCGACCTGCAAGCCCTCCTGCCAACAGGCAACATCAATCCACTATTCGGTGAACAGATATCAACTGAGCGTGAGTTTGATCAGTGGTATGACGCCGGTTACTGGCTGGTATGGCTGCTATTACCTGCTGCCCTGCTGGGCTTTCGCCAGGGTTGGTTAGTACTGCTCATGATCTCCCTGCTGCCGGTCCCCCGGGATGCCATGGCATTGAGCTGGAATGACCTTTGGCAGACACGGGATCAGCAGGGGCAAAAAGCGCTTCAGGAGGGGAATCCGGAGCTGGCAGCCAGCCTGTTCAATGATCCGGCCTGGAAAGCGGAAGCTTTATTCCGGAATCAGCAGTTTGAGGAATCTGCAACAACCCTGAACTCTCCTGATGATCAGACGATTGAGCCCATATCGGCTTACAACCGGGGCAATGCACTGGCCAGGGCAGGCAAACTTCAGGAAGCCATTGACGCTTATGACCAGGCAATATCCCAACAACCCGATATGGAGGATGCCAAGTTCAACCGTCATCTGGTTGAACAGTTATTGCAGCAGCAGTCCGATCAATCGCAGCAAAATCAGGGAAACGACAGTCAGCAAAATAGCACCCGACAAGAAAGTGGCCAGGGTGAAAATAGCCAGCAGCAGTCCCGGAGCGATAATAACCAATCCAGAAACAACAACCGGGATGACGCTGCTCCTGAAAATGACCAGACCGGTGAAAACACCAGCGCGCAGGAATCTTCAGCGCAACAGCGCCCACAGAACAACCCACCCGTTGATCAGAACCAGCAGCAAGATCAACAACAAGCCCAATCTGAACCGTCTGAAGATAAGGACAGCACCAGTCCATCGCAACAGTCTGCTCAGGCCGAAAAAAATAAAGTTGATGATAAAGCTCCGGAAACAACGGCCAGTGCTTCGGATGAAGGGGAAGATGAGCAGCCACTTTCTGCCGAACAGCAGGCTATTGAAAGCTGGTTGAGAACCATTCCGGATGACCCGGGTGGTTTATTACGCAGAAAGTTTCTGCATCAGCAAAAGTCTCAACAACTATCTCAACAACAGCAAAACAGAACGGAGGAGGCATCATGGTAAACCGAAAGTCATTTTATTTGATGTTGACCGCATTGATCAGTCTTTCGGTTTCCATGATAGCCAATGCCGCATTTACCGCCAGTGTTAACAGAACATCACTGGCCAGCCATGAAACCCTGGAACTCACCCTGCGCACGGATGAAAGTTCCAGTGACGCTCCAGACCTGAAACCCCTGGAGTGGAGTTTTGACATACTGGGCACCCGGCAACAGAACAAGACCAGTATCATTAACGGCAAAAGGGAGTTTACCCGCGACTGGGTGGTTACCCTGGCTCCGAAACAGCAGGGAACACTGGTGATTCCACCGATCCAACTGGGTGACCGGCAATCTGAAGCGGTTACCATCACCGTCCGCGATAACCGACCCGATGACGCAACAACGGATACCGGCCCAATCCTGATGAACGCCGAGGTCAGCAGTAACAGTATTTATGTCCAGCAGGAGCTGATCTTCACCCTGACCATTCTCTCCAGAGTCCAGCTGTATGATGATAACCGGCTGAGTGCCCTGGATATCAGTGATGCGTTGATTCAGCAGCTGGGGGAAACACGGAAACTGGATACCATTATTGAGGGTATCCGCTACCGGGGATTTGAGTTGAAGTACTCGATTCATCCCCAATCGGTGGGCGAAATAATCATACCATCACTGACCTTTACCGGGGTGGCGGCCGAGCCCCGGGATCCATTTGGCAGTTTCTTTTCCAGTGGTGGCAAACCCGTACTTGCCCGCTCCAGGGAGATACAAATTGAGGTAAAACCCAGACCTGAAAACTACCCTGCCAGTGACACCTGGTTACCCGCGCGAAAGATAACGATTCAGGAGCAATGGAGTCAGCCACCGGACAGTTTGCAGGTGGGGGATGCCATTACCCGAACCATCACCGTCAATGCCGACGGTCTCAGTGCCGCACAACTGCCACCTATTCTGATGACTCAACCAAAGGGAGTGAACAGCTACCCGGATAAATCCGGGACAGCAGACCGGGAAACCGCCAATGGTGTTCAAGGGCAGCGCACGGATTCCATAGCCATGATTCCAACCCGCCCCGGAAAAATCACATTGCCCGCGATTGAATACACCTGGTTTGATACAGCAAGTGGCGAGACTAAGACCTCCAGACTGCCTGCAACAGAGATAGAGGTATCCGCCGATCCAAACGCGAATGCCTTAACTGTGACCTCCCCGACCACATTGCCAACAGACAAGCCTGCTGAATGCCCGGATCCTGCGAGAGTCAGCGATACAACACCGCTGGAGCCTGCCAGCATCTGGCAGACACCTGTCTTCTGGCAGTGGTTAACCGCTTTTTTTGCACTGTTATGGCTGGTAACCCTGGGGCTCTGGCGGTTCAAATCCGGTGCCGCAACAAAGTCAGATCAACCCATCACTAACATGGCTGGTCGTCATCAATCCGGGAAACACGCATCTGAAGCAGAAGCATTCCGGCAACTGGAAGCTGCCTGCCTGCAGAACGATGTTCGGTTGACGCTGAGTGAACTGAAAAACTGGTGTCGTATATATCTTAACAACAACCTTAACAACGAGAACCGGACTTCATTGACCGACTGTCTCAACCAGCTTGGCTCAGAGGAACTGAGCGATATCTGCAACCAACTGACCGCCAGTCTTTATCAAACTCAGGCAGGAGGGGCTGCCACAGCTGCTCAAGAAGAGCAGTTGACCGCATTGCTGGCAGTGTGCAAAAAGCTCAAAGGTACAAAGTCTGGTCGGAAAAAAGATCAGCAGCTCGGTGAGCTGTATCCCGAATAGATCCGCTTAACTTGCTGGGAGCATCCTCTCAGCAAATTCATTTTATGTCATTTTGCCCCTGGCCCAATACGTTCTGCCTAACCGTCTAACAATAAATTGCAATCAGGTATATTTAACAAAAGCCGTCACTCCCGCCTGACCAACTGAAACTGAAACTGAAACTGATCGCATTTAAAATGGAAAATTTTTCTATAATACAGTTTAAAAAAATCAGGATAAATTAATTAAGAGAACTTTTAGAATGCCATTGCCTCCTATGAACATTGATGAACGGGTGCATTATCCAGAGCCAGAAGTTTCAGGATTGCCTGTCACTCCTCATGTCAAAAGCGGCTATGTACAAAACCCGGCTCCATTAAATTGCGAAGCATTGATGCCCTGTTGTCCTAATTCATATCCTTTTCAAACTACAGATATTTCTTCAAGGGGCATCCTTCCCGTTTCAACAGTTCCAGTTCAATTTCTGGCAACAACCCAAATGACCGGTCAGCCGGTTGCTGCCGTATATTGTGGAAATCAACCTGTCATTCCATTTCCGCAACAACAACCAATCAGTATGAACACACTGCCATTGGCAATAGAGCCAGACACTTACGATGCAACATTCCGTCCATTTCCCGGGCAGGATTTTGTGGCAGTAACTTCTGATCAAGTGTCAGGCTGGCCACCTTCTTGCCCGGTTGAGAGCCTTACGCATGATAAAGCGCTTCGCCAGGGATTTGAGAGCAAGACTGCTCAGCCTGAGGCAACCATGGTGAAAGCGGATAGACAAATAGCAATAACGACAAAGGTTAATCTGGATCCGGAAGCAAACGAGTTCGTGCCAAAAACACTGCAATGTTCTAAGGAACAGGTATCCCGGAGGGATGACAGACAACCGGCAAACGCTTTTGCCAGCAACAATGAAAAAGCATGCCCATCCCAACAGCTGCAGGCAGAGGATGAAGTACCAGTGGGAGCTATACCACTCCCGCAGGTTACAGGTACGAAATCTAATGAGGCCGGTGCTGAGTTAACGCCTTCATCAGCCCCGGATTACGCGAATAGTCCCGGGACATATTTTTCAGTCCAACAAGTCCTGCAACTCAGGCACCCCGGGGCTGCCAGAAAAACACCCTGGGCACTCAGGCTGCTTTACCTCGAATGCTTCGATTTTCATCAGAAAATGCGCACCGATAATAGCTTTGATAAACAGGGGAACAGGATAAAGCTTTCCAGGAGCGAGTTAAAAAAACAGCACAAGACACTACAAAACCAGCTGAGGGAAAATAACAGCACGGTAAAACTACCTCCGTTACATAAAATAAAAAAACTGCCATCGACTGATATACTTTTGGTCAGACCAACAACCCATGCAAATATTCACCCACTGAGCAGTCAATTAAACCATACTGCTGCTTCATTAGACCCGGATAAGTTTACTCAGAGGGAAAAAGTAAGAAACAGTCTGGCCGCGCATTTGGCATTTTATAAGTGTTCTGGCAAAGAGATGAACCAGCTGAAAGAAATGGCCAAAACCGAAGAGGTAAGAGGATACGTGGAAAAAATAGAAACAGATGATCTATGGAATCTGGATTTTACCAGCATGTACTACTACCCCTATTTTGACCAAAAGGTTTTTACACTCAAAGCCCCATTCATCAGGTCGGCAGAGACGATTTACTGCCATCCACGTTTGTCCAGTCAACCATTGTTACAATATGGAAAAAAACTTTTTGCTATCAGTGAAACACAGCAAGCCATTAATGAAAGCCATGATAAACAATCAGCGGACATTATCAATACCATCACGTCATTAGCAAAAACCCTGAGTATCAAGCTGAACCAGCAGGCGGATAACAATACACCTGCCAAGGTGCCAGAAACTTTTTCCAGGCAGTGCATTCAGTGGCATATACAATTTACCTCTGATCTTGTTTACAAAATGATTAAATTGGGTGAGGAAAATACACAGGAAATTGGAGATGCTACTGCCTACTCAATGGATGCTCTTCTTGTGAGTATTAACACACTGTCTGACTATTCTTCAATATTTACCGAAGAGTTCATAATGCTTACTGAATCACTGTGCCTCTTGCTGCAAAGTCGCCCGCTTCAGCATTTACTGGTGCAACAGGTAGCACAAGTACCCGGCAACGTTAAAAGCGCTTGGCTTAAATCTATAGAACAACTGGAAAGTACGACCCTGATGATTCTGGTAAAATCATTGCAGCACCCGGGGCTGTTAAACACCACCATGTGCCTCCTTAAAACGCTATCTGACCATGAAATATTTCGAACGGGACAAGCTGGCAATAACAAAATATCCATGATTCGATTAGCCAGAGTAGCAACAGAGATTACTAATAGTTTATTAACAACACTGACTAATAATTTCCTGGATGACCTTTCGACACATAATCAATTTATACAACAACTGAACAGTTGCTGCTCGATACTCAATCAAGTGCATCAAAAAGTCATTCAGAAATCCAACCTTGTTCACACTGAGTCACAAAATCTGGAAGCTTGTATAAAGACTCTCCATGAAGCGTGTAAAATTCGACTCACTGAAATTGACAGGGTACGTCAGGATTATCTTAATGAATTTGAGAGTGAGAAAAAAAGCAATCATGACATATTACGAGAAAATATGAAAAAAAGGGAGCGGGCAAAACAGAAACAGGAAATAAGAAACAAAAGAAAACAGCAGCTTCAACAGGAGATTACCAGAGTAAAATCTGAGCCACAGGAGAAAGAACAACCGGAATCAGATCATGCAAAGCTGGTTAATAGCATGAGTAAGCGACTGCAACTGTTTAATAAAAATCTTGAGTACGGTGAAAACTATGTTAACGAACTGACGACAGTCGATTCTGTATTTCCTGAAATACAGCAATCCCCCGTATTGGCTGTCTGGGTTTATGGTGATCTTGCCTACAACCTATGCAATAAGTGTACGGATAAATTTAACCGGGCCACACTTTTTGTCGAGAAGTTCGACAAAATGAGAGCCTTCTGTGATGATGCTCTTAAGGAAGCTGCTCAACATCCATGGCAGTATGACGCCCAGTGGCTATATGATAGAAATCCAAATCAGCCAATCAGCATCAGCAGCATCAATTTCCTTACGCGGTTATCTGATCCAGAGCAGATTCAGGTCCTGATCAAACGTGCATTCACCAGCGCTTCCCTGTATCAGTCAGCCCTTGATCGAGGCAGAGATGCCGCCCATCAACTGACTCAGGATATGATGGTCGGCCTGGCAAGTGAGGAAAATGATCTGCAAATGTATCACCTGCAGCAAAGGGTAGCGTTTATCATTGAAGAAATGAACGATGTAAAGCAGTACCTGAAAGACCTGCAACCGGTGCCTGACATATCTCATCTTTTAGCTACAAGAAAGCAGCTTTTTAAAACACTTAAAACAAAAGAGGTTACCAGTGTGCCAGACGTCGGTAAAGCAGATCAGGGCAAAGAAGCAAAGGACGCCGTTTATAAAGCACTGCTGGAGAAATCAAAAAGGGAGTGGAAAGTTGACAGCTCAGTTTGTGATATGCGCAATTCTGCCGAACAGCAGCTTGAGCAAGTCATTAAAGGTTTTACAGAACTTAAAACACAGCTGGGAGTCGTACAATAGTCTTTTTCAACTAACCAATATCCGGATTAATAGCCTTAGCCAATCTTTATAATTGGCTGACGTAAATATCAAATGGGCTGTATCAGAGTTGAACTTTCATAATGAAGGAGTGGTCTCAGGGTGTAATTCAATAGTTCAGTAATGTAATGTACAGGTTTAGCCCGGACTCAACTGTCTTTTATGGATCTCCTTGTTTACAGGAGTTGCAAAAAAATCCCTTGCTATTACTGGCGGAGGTTTCAAGCTCACAACTCAGCGGGTTCGGTTATCCTGTACAGATACTTAGGCAGTCCCATTCTGGATATTTAAAACAACAATTACCGAATCAGGATACACCCGGTTCTTCACGTGCTCTGAGTATTTTTTCAACGTTCCATTTACCTCCCTCTGTACATTCAACAGTTACTTTTTCCCAGCCACCACCACGCTCCATTGCGGCAGTCAGTCCGTTGATCAGGTACACTCAACAGCAGGCTCCTGCCAACACTGTTGAGTTTAAAGCAACTGAATCTTCCGGTTACGGCGAACTTCTGCCCCCCACTCCTGATCTGCCCCAGGCACTTAAGACACTGAAAGAGGTGAGTGAGTCCGATAAACGCAACGCGACCAGAGCCAGATATGCTGCATCCGAAAAAGGCAGGAAGGCCATAGCCAGGGCCAAAGCTAAATATCAGGCATCCAATAAAGGCAAAGAGATCATGGCCAGGGCCAGGGCTAAATACATGGCATCCGATAAAGGCAAAGAGACCATAGCCAAATACACCGCATCTGATAAACGCAAGACGTCAAGGGCCAAATATGCTGCATCCGAAAAAGGCAGGAAGGCCATAGCCAGGGCCAGGGCTAAATACATGGCATCCGATAAATGCAAAGAGGCCAGCGCCAGAAGGTGGGCCAAATTCGCTGCATCTGATAAAGGTAAGGCAGACCAGCCCATAAGGTATACAAGGACAACAACCTATCGATTGGCTATAAAACAAGGCTTGAGTGAAGAGTTGGCGAGGGAAAAAGCAGAGCTGGCAGCTGAGGCAAAAAAAGCAGAATTAACATCAGTCCCCCCCACTTTTCAGTCAACAGACTGAAGGAGCATTACCAATCCGGAAGCAAAGTGCATCTGATGTAACGCCCTGTTCGTTATGTGAGTTTATTTACTCAACCAAATCTGTGAGATGGTTGGATTGGAATGCAGGCATGTTTCCCTAACCTTCAATTGCACATCAGAATTGGTGGCAAATGCTGAAAGCACCATAGATCGGACGATATTGTTTGAAATCACCTCAGCCTGTGAATCATAATCATTGTATAAATCCACTTTTACCAAATCGCTTCGGCAACCATACGGACCAATAGTACGGTCAACTTTGAAGTAAAAAGTTCTGCTTCCCTGGGCATGGGCACCAACACTGATTATCTTCAATCCGGTTTCCGTACCGGCCACAACAGTCGTTGATATAATTGATAACAATAGTCCAAGTATGCTAATGAATATGCGCATTTTTTTCCCCTTTTCAGTCAACCTTCCGGCCGCTATTCAGTACCTGTGTAGTTGTCCCCATGATTTTACGTCCGAGTAAAATAGAAGGTCTGTATGGATGCAGTACCGCAGACAAGCCTGAAGGGTTATAGTCATCATCCGCAGGTTTCTGGTGACCTGTGCCTCCGGCATCGCCACAACTGTGATAACAGCAGGGGGTATGTATCCATACGTGGCTGTTGCCATCTCCTGCCACGATTGCCACGATTGCCAGGACAGTTACCGCAGCGACAGCTACACCGGAGAAGATCAATTCAGATCCATGTCTTGGCAGCTCATAGTACAGGCGTGAAATACAGTTGAAAGTCTCTCGGGCGGGTTTGATGGTATATTCCAGCAGGCTTTTGTGTGGTTTTCCACGGATCGCATCTGTGGCCATTTTCCCAATACCATAGACAGCACCTCCGGTGGCAGCGAGCCCGGTAACAGCCACAGCGGTAACGTAATAGGCAGCAAAAACACCGCCATTTACCACCGTTGAGGCAATGCGAAATGGCATGACACAAGCCTTTGCAGCAGCTTTGCCGATACTTGACCATACGGAACGACGACCGCTTCCCTCCATGGCAGGAGCATGAAATTGGGTCTGACTGACATTAGTCGAAACTGGAGCAACACCCGGATAGCTCATAAAACCACCTCCCTGTTGATATAAAAATTAAGGTAATGCTTTATCAGACCCGGAATTTACCAGGGTATTCAGTTTGATTGACTAACAAGATGGTTAGGAATAGTGTCATTCAGCCTGATTAAAATGCCTGGAAATAAATGTAAAGCACCCTAAGCACCAGCTGGCGACAATAGAGACAACCAGCGCTGGGAATAACACACTCTGGAGAGTGATAGCCCGATTTGACTCTGGAAAAACCATCACCCTCGACAACAGAAAGGGCTGGCAACCTGATGCCATGCTTACCCGGCAGAAGAACCACATGGCTGAGGGCCAGAAACTTGGCCACATGTTTTCGGGTTTCAGCTGGCAAATCAAGGCTCCAGAAACCCGCATCTGAATATTCTCCCGACGCTTCAGCCTGAGCAATGCTTTGTTTCACCCGGTAAAGGCCTGCGTTATAAGCAGCAATGGTTAACATCCAGTCACTGGTTCTTTTATAGAGGTACTCAATATAGGTCAATGCGGCATCAGTGGCTTTTTCCAGGTCAGTTCTTTCATCACACTTTTTCGACACCTTAAGTCCGTAAGCCCTGGCTGTTCGGGGCATCAACTGCCACAGCCCCATCGCCCTTGCCGATGAACGTGCTTTGAGGTCAAGCTCGCTTTCGATCAGCGGTAGCAGGGCCAGCTCTGCCGGCAGACCTTTTTCCTGAATCTTCCTGTTCAAATAAAATTGATACACCAGGATTCGTTCGGACAGACGGTTAAAATAATATTGGGGAAATGCTTTCAGCTGCTCTTTGACCTTCGCATTGTGATAGTAGGCCATTAACCGAAAACCATGGCGTAACGACTGCCAGCCATCTTTTGGATCATGAATGCAGACCGGCCGGTAGGGCTTATCCATTTGACGCTTATCCGTCTCTGCCATGTCCCCCTGTCCATGGCATGGCACAGGAGAAAAGCCCATGAAGACAACAACAGCTGCCAACGCCAGAAAATACCAGCCCGTCCGACAACCCGCCAAAAGTGGCCCGTCTTTTACTGCACTTTTATTGCACAAGGGTGTCTCAGGCTGCTTTCCGGACTGAATAAAAACGGTAGTGCTAACAGCAGACTCCAAGCGACGGCTCCAAAGCAAACAATGGCGAACGAAAAACTCTATAAATTGAAACCAGAGTTTTAAACTGGGACAAAAAGACAAAGATCATAAAAATATAGCGTATTTTACACCGGAAATTCGGGGCATGCTGTTAAAGACCGACTGACAGAATCCCCCCCAGACAACCTTTTATCCGCGGTAAATAGTTGGTCAAATGGAATTGAATCGTGATTCGTGGAATTGATATCTTCACGCTCCTGTAATAATTGATGGCTCTTTCTATCAACGCCTCAATTGATAGCTTAAGCAGACCAGCATAACGTCGCCCCATTAAATTCAGAGAGAATTGATTTTGTATAAACCGGTAATGATATACCGTAAGGTAATAATGTGATTTTTTTGAAAAATTATTGTTATTTGGTTCAACTGACTTAAAGGCTGTGCCATTATTAATAGGTTTTTTTACTTTAATCCTGATACAGGCAAGATCGTCCTGGCCAATACGGTATTTCTGGCCAAAACAACGGAAACTGATATGAAGAAGGTTATTAAAATATCTGCTCTGGCAGCTGCTGTACTCTTGGCAGCAGGCTGTCAGGAAAAGACCATCCAGGCTCCTGAAGTTGAGTTAAACACGGATGATCAGAAAGCCGCCTATGCCATTGGTGCCTCTGTTGGTAACTTTGCCAGTCAGACACTGAAGCAGCAGGATGAGCTTGGTGTTGTGCTTGACCGTGCGCTGGTTCAGCAGGGCTTGCTGGACGCCCTTGCCGATCAGGTCAAAATGAACGAGGAGGAGATGGGTGCAGCACTTAGGGCTCATGAGCAGAAGATGAACACCGTCGTTCAGGAGAACGCTACCAAAAAGCGTGAGGAGACCCGTAAAACCGGTGCCAAATACCTGGAAGATAACGCCGTGAAAGAAGGAGTTTCCGTGACTGAGTCCGGTCTGCAATATGAAGTTATCAAGCAGGGAGACGGCCCAAAACCAACCGCAGCGGATACTGTTACCGTTCATTATACCGGTACGCTGACTGACGGCACTGTTTTCGACAGCAGCAAGCAGAGAGGCCAGCCAGCGACTTTCCCCCTGGCAAACGTGATCAAGGGCTGGACTGAGGGTGTTGCCCTGATGCCTGTTGGCTCTGAATATCGCCTGACAATTCCCGCTGAGCTGGCTTACGGCGACCAGGAAGTTGGCTCTATTCCAGCAGGCTCCGTGCTGGTATTTGAGGTTGAGCTGATCAGCATTGAAGGCAAAGAAGAAGCCGCCAGCGAATAAACCACGAAATAAATCCTCAGGCTGGGTACAATAACGGGCAGTACGACGACTGCCCGTTATTTTTGGTGAAATATGAACCTGATCTCTATTTTAGTACTTTTGTTCATCACCCTGTTTGTTGTGGTTAAGCTGACGGAGCGCCATGGCAAACCGCTGACTAATGAGCAACAGGGCAAGCTTGCCAAAATCGCCATGGTATTAATTTTTGTTATGTTAGTGGCAGCTCTGATCAAATCTCTGATGTGATCAAAATTGAAACAGCTCACCGATGATGACCATCAACAGCAATGCAGGGCTGACCCAGCGGATCAGGAGCTGCCAGGTTTTCAGGGATTTACCCTGCATTCCCAACTGTTCAATCAGCACTTTTCTTTCCATGATATAACCGCAAAAATAAAGTACCAGAAGCCCAACGGCTGGCAGCATAACCTGGGTAGCAAAGGCGGTATAAAGGTCAAACAACGTTTTACCATCAACAGCAACCTGCTTCCAGACACTGAAAGAGAGCCCGGGTATTAACCCGACCAGAAATATCATAACACCGGCTATGGTGGCTCCTGTTGCGCGGAAGCCTGAACACAGGCGACTCATCATCACCACCAGCGGCTCCGCCAGATTGACTGCCGATGTCCAAACCGCCATGACCAGAAGAAGAAAGAATAAGGGTAAAACCAGCGAGCCAAAGGGCATTTGAGCCAGGGCAACCGGCAGGGTGATAAACATCAGCCCGGGACCTTCCGCCACCGACAGCCCTTCACTGAATACCACGGCAAAGGTGGCAATACCGACCATTACCGCCACCAGCACATCAAGCAAGGCGACCACCAATACCGCCTTAACCACCGACTGCCTCTCCGGCATATAAGCCCCATAGGCCATCAGACAACAGGCACCAATGGCCAGGGTGAAAAAGGCATGGCCCATTGCCTCCAGCACCACACCGCCGCTGACCGCCTCAAACCGGAAAGCAAACAGGTAATCAAGGGCTGGCGCAAAACCACTGAACTGACTGGCATATATCAGTAGAACCACCAGAATCAGGTACATCAGGGGCATCAGCCAGTTATTCAGCTGTTCAATGCCTTTGGAAACGGCTCGACCACTGATGGCCACGGTCATAACAATAAACAGACCGTGGTATAAAACCACCTGCCAGGGTGATTCCAGCAGCTGTTGAAAATGTATCGAAGTCGCTTGAATGCTGTTGGCTGGAAGCCCCCCCGAGAGCGACTGGAAGAAAAAGTGCAGCACCCAGCCGGACACCACACTGTAGAATGAGAGAATCATTGTGGCCGCCAGCGTTCCCATCCAGGCCAGCTTACTCCAGTGCCTGGTATGGCCAGCACTCACCGCCAGCTGCCGCAGACTGCTGGCAGGTGAAGCCCGCCCTGCCCGGCCAACCACAATCTCGGCAACCATGACTGGCAACCCCAGCAACCCCACAAAAATAATATAAAGAAGGAAAAACAGGCTTCCTCCGTTTTCACCGGCTACATAAGGGAAACGCCAGATATTTCCCAAACCGATGGCAGCCCCGGCAATAGCGAAAATAAACGCGCGATTGGAAGTGATTCTGTTTTCAGGTGGCATGGACTGTCCATTTTCTACTGGTATGTACTGACCAACAGGTCATTATCAGCATAGACGCAAACGCATACTTATATCATCGGACGGGCTCGATTTCAGTGGATCAAATATTGATCCAGATCGATAAACACTCCCCATGGATGCGTCTATGATGGATGCTAAGAGGTAAAGTTCAATGATCCAGGGGACGTTCCCAGAGGCATATATGAGCAGTAGCGAAGTTTTTCATCTCGGCCTGAGCCAGAAGGTTCTGAATGGTGCCACACTGGCCATTGTCCCTGGCGATCCGGAGCGGGTCGAACGTATTGCTGAACTGATGGATAACCCGATCAAGCTGGCCAGCCTCCGGGAGTTCACCTCATGGCGAGGGGAGCTGGAGGGTCAGTCTGTCGTGGTTTGTTCAACCGGTATCGGTGGACCCTCCACATCTATTGCCGTAGAAGAGCTGGCACAACTGGGCATCCGGACTTTTCTGAGAGTTGGCACCACAGGTGCCATCCAGCCCCATATCAATGTGGGTGATGTCATTATCACCACCGGTTCCGTCCGCCTGGACGGTGCCAGCCGACATTTTGCCCCCATCAGCTATCCTGCCGTTGCTGACTTTCAGTGTACCCGGGCACTGGTAGATACCGCTGAACAAGGCGGGCTTAACTTCTGGACAGGTATTACCGCCTCCAGCGACACCTTCTACCCCGGTCAGGAACGTTATGACACCTTCACCCAGCGGGTCAGAAAAGAGCTACAGGGCTCTATGGCAGAGTGGCAGTCGATGGGGGTGCTTAACTATGAAATGGAGTCCGCAACCCTTCTGACCATGTGTTCTGCCATGGGGCTTAAGGCCGGGTGCGTTGCCGGGGTCATTGTTAACCGTACCTGCAATGAAACGCCAGATACTGAAAAGCTGGCCAGTGTTGAGCCCAACGCGATTAACACCGTGATCGGAGCAGCCAGGAGGCTTCTGGGCAGCATTGGCTGAATATTAAACCAGGCCCCGGATGGGCATGGAAATAAGATTGGGAATGATACAACGTTCCGGTGAGACTCCTTTGATACAATCGTTACTAACACCTTTATCCAACGGTCCTGTGGATCGATCCGGAGATGCGCCTCCGACAGATCAACCACAGGCCAGCTGGAAGCGCTGGGCAGTGTGTATATTCCCAGCGGCTTCTACCATTGTGTCTGCAGCATTTACCTTGAGTGCGATCTCTTCAGGATGCTTCGTCGCAGCAGCAGTTTTTGGAGTGCTTACCGTCATGTCTACGGACTGTGCTATCAATGCCTGCTCACCAAACAATACCCTTTCTACCAATCCTTCTAAATTTTCCCGTGACATCGATAGACTGAGTGACATACTCAGCAGTTTATCTGAAAGCACCTCCAACATTGTGTACAACCAGGGGTACGAAGTTGTCGATGTCCCCGGCGATGGCAATTGTTTTTTCCATGCTGCCCTTGTGTCATGCGCGCAACGCCCCGGCCGGGATGCTCACAGCTTACGTCAACAGGTGTATGAAGAAGCAAAAGAATGGCTACAGGATTACGAAAACAATCATTCACGTTTCAATGAAGACGAAAGCTGGCGGGATTCTGATTCTGTGCCGGAAGAAGACCTTTACTTCTATTTAACGAATGATTTCGAGCACGATGGCATGACCGGTATGGACGCCATCAAATGTGATGGCAAATGGATGTATACAGTCATCGTCCCCCTGGTTGCCAGAGTGTTGCAAAAGCCAGTCATTACAGTAAATAACAAGGGCACCATTATGAGCGCTGTTGATGCTTATGGTTTCTACTTCCCCGTAACTGACGATCAGTTGAAAAACTTTGATTTAAATGGGATTGGCGACTTTGTATTACTTGAGAACACTGACAATAATCACTTCAGAGGCTGCCGAAAGCGCAACATCATGCCTGAAGATCAACACAGGAAGGTGTCCGAAGATACCATCCCCGAACCACCTGCCGGGGAGATTGCCTCACGTGCGCCCTTAGTTGCCAAGCCCGGGAAAACCCTGAAGCATATCGTTGGCAACCCCCCCCCAGACCTGGCTTAATGTCTGAACGAGAGCTTGTGTAGAAACATCACTCGCCAGCGGCAGGGTATAGACTCTCTCCTGCCGGGCAATGACCTGCTGATCCTGCCCTTCCAGGGACCAGGCCACGTTCATCTGTAACTGCCGGTTCACCAGCGCTATAGACTGAACATCAACAAATGCGACCACTTCCGGGCGTTTATTGCGGACCCAGGGGCCGGAGCTTATCCAAGTGCCAGAGTGAACCTGTTGACGCAGATTCTGCACCATAGCCTGTGTCAGCAGCTCTGGCAAGGGCTCCCCCCAGTGATCATTCGCAGAGGACTGTAAACGAACACCACCATCGCTCCAGGTAATTGTTTTCTTATCCAGCCAACCGGCAACACTCACCGGAAAAACCCCCAGTGTAGCGGTGTCCGGCAGCACAGTCTGCTCTTGTGAAACCGTTGCCGCCACCAGCGTATAATCATGATAGTTGGGGTTCCTGGCGGAACAGCCCGAGAGCAATATGATCAGGAAAAAAGCCTTTGCAGCAGCGTTCTGCCCCATAACAAGGTTCAATATACGAAGGTAACGGCTCACCGTACGTCTCCTGACTGTCTACCAAAGATAATCGAATCGGGTTGGCGTTGCAGCAAGTCCGCCAGATCGTCCACCGCCCTGGAAGCACGACTGATGTCTTTTGAACTCTGCGTCAGCTGGTACATCAATGGTGAGTCAGGTGCCAGTGTCTCTTCCGCTGCGGACATGGTCTGCTGGAGTTGCAGCATGGTTTCATTCAACTGCTGCGTGGCGGCAGGCAGATGGGTTTTCAGCAATGCGGTCACTTCCCCGGAATCCTGTGACATGGCAGCAAATTCTTTGCGAATGCCCGCCATGCTTGAGGTCATCTCATCGGACATCGCTGCCATACTGACAAATGCCTTATCAACATCATCAATCAGTTTGTTCAGGCGATCATCTCCGGTCAGCCGGGACAGATTATCAAGAACTTCCGTTAAACTGCTGGCCATTTCCGCAATATTAATGCTCTCAAACCGCTCAATAAACTCTTCCAGGTTATTGGGCACCGTGGGAATCTGTGGATACTCGGTGGCCACAGGCTGCATTTCCGGCACAGAGTCAAAAAAATCCACCTCGATATACAGCATCCCGGTCAATACACTCTGCAGCCCAACCTGGGCACTGAGCCCCTGCTGCAGCAACTGTCCCAGCACATTTTGGTCACTGCTATCATGCTCACTGATGGCATCCGGGTACATATCAATGGTGACCACATTCAAGACCTTCTGATGATTGTGATACAACTTGGTCTTGATGGTGACCACTTCACCAATTTTCACACCGCGAAGAGTCACGGGAGCACCAACATTCAGGCCTTTGATCGAGCTGTCAAACAGGATCTGATAACGCTGGACAGCCTTCCTCGAAAAACCATCCGCATTAAGAAACAACACCAGGGCAAACGTCATGGTGATGATCAGGATGACAAAAAGGCCAACGGATACTGACAAGGATTTTCTATTCATAGGCTTCTCTCGGAAAAGCGAGCCTCACTGATTGATTCGTAGAGTCGCTTTTAAATTCCCCCATCCTTAACACTCACCTCTGGACAGAAACGCTCTGACCAGATCGTGTTTACTGTGGTTAAGCATATAGTCGGGAGACCCGGTATCCAGCTGGGTTTTGCTGTTGGCATCGAGGTAGACCCCATTACTGCCAATGGCAAAAATACTGGCCAGCTCATGGGTGACAATCACGACCGTGGCACCGGTGGAATCTCTTAATTGCAGAATCAGGTCATCCAGTCGTCTGGCACTGAGAGGGTCCAGTCCAGCCGAGGGTTCATCAAAAAACAGGATATCCGGGTCCAGGGCAATGGCCCTGGCCAGCCCTGCACGCTTACACATACCACCACTGATCCGGGATGGGTAAAAGTCTTCAAAACCGGCCAAACCCACCAGTGCCAGTTTATAACGCACCATATCCTGAATATCTTTACTAGACAGTGTCGTATACTGTGCCAGTGGCAGGGCAACATTCTCAGCCAGTGTCTTATCACTGAACAACGCGCCCCCCTGATAGGTAACGCCCCAGCGTTTACGCATCGCCAACTGTTGCTCCGGGGATGCGGCAAAGTAACTCTGCCCGCCAAACAGGATATCGCCCTCTGTCGGCTGGTAGAGCCCAATCATATGTTTCAGGAGCGTGCTTTTACCGCAGCCACTGCCCCCCATAATGACAAACACATCACCTTTGCTGATTTGAAAATGCAGGTTGGACTGAATCAGGTTGCTACCATACTTCATGGTCAAGCCACGGGCTTCAATCACCACCTCCTGACCTTCCTGCTGCAGTTGCCCCATGCTCAAATTCCCAGGTGATAAAAAAGGATATTCAGTCCAGCATCGGCCACCACCAGATAAATAATGGCGGTCACTACCGCGTTGGTCGTCGCCTGCCCTACCGCAGCGGAGGAACGACCACAAGCCAGGCCGGCACGACACCCGGCCATGGCAATCATCAGGGCAAACAGAAAGCTCTTGGCAACGCCGGTCATGATATCACCAAAAGAAATAGCATCCTGGAGCTGGTAAAGGAACATCAACCAGCTAATATCCATACTGGTAGCCACCAGCCCACCCCCGAGCATGCCCAGAATATTACTGTACAGACAGAGCAGAGGAATGGTCAGAATCAGGGCCAGGGTTCTGGGTAACACCAGATAATCCATGGGTTTTATGCCCAGAGTTGTCAATGCATCAATCTCTTCATTAACCTGCATGGTGCCCAGCTGGGCGGCATAGGCGGCACCGGTTCGACCGGACATAATCACCGCCGTCATCAATGCTCCCATCTCACGCACCATGCCAACCCCCACCAGATTGGCGACATACACCTCGGCACCAAACTGTCGGAGCTGGACCATACCCAGATAAGCAAGAATCATCCCGATCAGAACACTTTGCAGCGTGATAATCGGCAAGGCAGAAGGCCCGGATTGATGGCAAAAGCTAATAATATCTGACCAGCGGGCGGATCCTTTCCGGGACAACCAGCGGCACAGGGACAGTGCCAGTTCGCCAATAAACGCCAACAGCTCCATCGCCTCATCACCCAGGCGGGCAACCCGGTCGACCAGCCGATGCAACAGGGATGGGTTTCTATCCGGCAAGGCCTTATTGGGCGGTACGGTATTGGCAAGCCTGAACAGATCTCTTACATCCTCAGGCAGGCCACTGAGATCAAGCTGGCAATGGGAAGGCTCCAGCATGCGCTGGCAGGCCAATAGCCAGGCCAGCAGTCTGGAGTCCCACGAGAAGTCATCACCGGTAATAAAAACAAGGGTCTTTAATTGATCATAATCCGGTAAAGCAGAAAGCTGATCCAGGGCTGGCAAAACACCACTAACCGTCCAGCTGCCCTGAAGAGTGATCACAACCTTTGGGTCAGACACTTTATCAAAGGTCAGTGTCGCCTGGTTCATGCTGGTTAATGCCTTGAAAAAATAGTCAATAATAACAGAAAAACACCACCAACAGGCAAGCGTGAGAAATACTTACCAGGCATCAAAACGGCTAAAGCGGGAACTATTTACCAGATTTGCTTTCTTACTAAGGGATTGTCCCGAAAAAGTTTCCAGATTTCTGAGTTTCAAAGTTACGTTCGTCCTGATTGCTGTGCTTGTCGAAACTATTTTGGGACAGGCTCCAGGGAGGCTATTCTCGGTCAGCCTCCCAGCTCCTACATTCTTGAAGTAACCTCAACCAGGTAATGTTCGCCATTATGAACCAGACATTGAGGGTGATTCACCCATGTGGGTCACAATATCTACACCCCCTGATCCCTACCACACGCTTGTTATGGTTGGGACGTGAGACGGGGAGTATCGATTCACTGGAAACAAAACTATGTCCCGTTACCACCCTGCCACTGCCTCCCCCCACCTCTTCAGTGTGGACCCCTACCTCTTCAGAGGTAAAAAAAATGGGCACAGCAGCCTTTCATAACCCGTTTGCAGTTCCAAACTACAGTCCCAGATATGAAGAAAATCCTATATGCGAAGCGTTACTGCAAATAGTGGAAGGCAGAAGGTATATTGATCCATCAGATACCGATAAACCACCTGCTCCCAGCACTTTAAGGGGAGAGCCCATCTTTGCAAACACCACGCTCTCTGATGGGAAGGGAACTGGCAGGCAAAACGGCACACTGACGCAAACCGCTTCCTTGTGCAAAAAGGAAAAATCGAAATCAGGTATCATCGTTGCTGGTAAGACGACTGTTGATCAGGCAACTTCAGCCAAAGCACTACCTGAGATACCTTCTGTTAACCACTATGCCATTATAAACACGCTCAGAGCATGGAACGGAAAAGTAATAACCGCTAACTTTGGATATATCAATAAAGAACTTAGCGCAGGTTTTGCCAGCTTTTCCCCCGGGGGAAGTAGACTGCGCATTCAGGTACACTTCAAAAAGGATTTATCAAACAGCGGATTACCGCTGCACACACTGCAAAAAAAGTACGCTATATCAGGTAATTTGTTATTTGATGACGAGGCGATGGTAAAGAAAGTTATCTCAATGCCTGCCCGATGCTTTTTGAAGGAAGCGCAGCAGCATACCCCACCCAACCCCATTCACCTTGCTAAAAACAGCATAAAAATTTTTAAAAAAGATTCAACGACACAACATTTACTACGTATTCCCATCTTAACGAAAGGTCAGCAGAAAGTTTACAATACAATTACGTCGCTTTTTAACAAACTGCTCGATACCGATATTGTCAGCCTGAAAGGTACACCCAGAGCGAAATCCACACTTCAGGGGCAGGCATGCTGTCACCTCAAATCCGGCCAATTACTGTTTATCAGCTTTAAAATCCCTGCTACTGAAATAGACCAGAGAGTAGATCCATCGGTTTACCTGGAACAGGGTAAAATTCGTGGCAGATTGAGATACGACCCAAAATGGTTATTCTCGAAAATATCAAGTAATTCAACATTACTTCACTCATCACATCCCGGCATCCTGCCAGGTGAAAACAAGATTTTTTTTCCTGCCAACACCATTACATTGTATTTTGAAGATCCCTCCCGCTCGTCAACGTCTTAACCCGGATATTTTATCAACGTGCACCAGTCTGAACCACTCATCGGATCACTGGTAAAGCATTGCTACCAACTGCTCCGGACACAAAGAGTGTTCCTGCAAAAACAGGAACACTCAGTTAACCCGGATATTTCATAAACTGCCCCGAATATCGCGAAGGACTTTGTCGCTCTAAGGGATTTTGTGAAGGAGCGCCGTACCGGGGGTACGGTCGACTGAGCAAAACTCCCTTAGAGCGGCAAAGGACAAGCGAGATCGGGAGCACGTTTATGAAATATCCGGGTTAAACATCCCGGCAATACTCAGCGTAATCTCTTTAATCTCCTGCACACTGGCAGGTACCACAAGAATGGTGTCATCCCCCGCCACACACCCCATAATCCCACCTTTTACGCCAATAGAGTCCAGGAGCCTGGCGATCATCTGGGCGGCACCCGGGCTGGTTTTGATCACAATCATGGACTCATTATGGCTAACGTCTTCTACCAGATCTTTTACCGCAATACTGGAATCCATCTTGCCCAGCTCAGGAGGCAGGCAGTAAACCAGCTCATTCAATGCATTGCGCGCCCGGACCGCACCAAAACGGCTGAGCATGCGCGATACCTTGGACTGACTGATATTGTCAAACCCCTGCTCCTGCAGAAGAGTCACCATCTGGCCCTGGGAGCCGCAGCGCTCTTCTTTAAGCAACTGACGGAAAGAGCGAACCAGGGCATCCTGTTTTTGGCTAGTCATAGTCGTCAAATAACCTTCCAGAAAAAATGCTGTTTTCAGGGTTATCCGTTATCGGAAAATTCTGAGTAATGCAGCATTTTTAATCAATCATATATCCAAAAACCAGCACAACCTTCGATTTTCCACTTGCTGGATGTGTTCGAAGGGTGAGCGTTATAAATTGGCGTCAATTATAGACCCTTACCTTTGCAATATGCATTTTTATTCATTTTTTTGTTGATTTTACCCAATCAGTACAGGACAATTCAGCCATAAATTTCAACCGGCAATAAGAAGATTCAGGCAATGGGCATCGCAGTACAGAGCCTTAGCAAATCCTTTGGTGTCCATCAGGTTCTGAGGGACATCAGCTTCAGCATCAGTAAAGGTGAAACAACGGTATTACTGGGTTCCAGCGGAGCAGGAAAAAGTACGCTATTACGCATGCTGAACCTTCTTGAGAGTCCGGATCAGGGCACTCTCAACATAGCCGATATGGAATTCAGTTTTCCACAAAAAAAACACCAGAAACCATCATCCTCGACTACATCAGCAAAAGCCTGCCAGCTGCGACGCAAAGTCGGCATGGTTTTCCAGCAGTATCATCTGTGGCCCCATATGACGGTTCTGGAGAACCTGGTGGAAGCTCCTGTTCAACAGGGTATGCCCAAAGCAGGGGCCAGAGACAAGGCCATGGGACTGCTGCAACGGATGGGGCTGGCGGATAAAGCCAATGCCTGGCCCGCTTCCCTGTCCGGTGGCCAGCAGCAGCGGGTAGCCATTGCCCGGGCACTGATGCTCTCTCCGGAAGTATTATTGTTTGATGAACCCACCGCTGCCCTGGACCCGGCCATTACCAATCAGGTGGTGGCCATTATCAACGAGCTGCAGGCGTCTGGCATTACCATGGTGGTGGTCACCCACGAAGTGGACTTTGCCCGGAAAATCGCCAGCCGCGTAGTCTATCTGGAAAACGGAGAAATTGTCGAGGAAGGGACTGCTGAACGATTCACTGCCCCACAAACCCGTGCATTTAAACGTTACCTGCAACATTAATTCAATCGCAACCAACAACCCACTGCTTGCAAGAACCAGCTGTCATTAAGGAAAGCCCGATGAAAAAAATAATTGCCACTGTCGCCCTGGCCAGTACTGCCTTCGCCTCCCTGTCTTTTTCCGGGATAAGCCAGGCGCAGGACACCATTCGTTTTGGTATGGAGGCGACCTATCCTCCTTTCGAGTTCTTTAATGAACAGAATGAGCTGACGGGTTTTGACGTTGAACTGGCCAATGCCATCTGCGCCGAACTGGATGCCACCTGCGAGTTCAACAACCAGCCGTTTGACAGTTTGATCCCCGGCCTGAAATTCCGTCGCTTTGATGCCATCATTTCCGGCATGGATATCACCCCGAAACGACTGGAACAGGTCGCCTTTACCCAGCCCTATTATGAAAACTCAGCCATCTTTGTGGCTGGCATCAACAGTGATGTTAAAGAAGCCAAAGATCTGAAGGGTAAAACCGTCGGAGTACAAAATGGTAGTACCCACCAGGCCTATCTGATCGACAAACTGGAAAAACAGGGCGTGAAAACCCGCCCATACGACAGCTACCAGAACGCCTTGCTGGATATGACCAATGGTCGGGTTGATGCCGTGTTTGCCGATACGGCGGTTGCCCGTGAGTGGCTGGTTCAGCAGGGCAAAGATCAATACCAGAGCGTGGGTGAAGAAGTGAAGGATGCCAATTACTTTGGCATCGGCATGGGCATCGCGGCCCGTCAAGGTGACCCCCTGGTGGAAAAACTGAACACGGCGCTCACTCAGGTAAAAGAGAGCGGTGTTTACCAGCAGCTGCATGCCAAGTATTTCAACTCTGCACAGGTGAGATAACTGTGGGCCTGACCACTCTCTTCGCCAAAGCAACCGTGATGACCCTGGGCCTTGCCCTGTCATCACTGGTTCTGGGCCTGTTAATGGCCGTCGCTTTTTCCCTGGCCGAACTCAGCCGCTGCAAACCCCTTGCCCTCGCCACCAGCACCCTGGTTGCCATATTGCGTGGGCTACCGGAAATCCTGGTGGTGTTTTTCGTCTACTTTGGCTCAACCCATGCCCTGTTCCTGCTAACGGATGAGTTTATTGAAGTCAGCCCGTTTGTTGCCGGTACCCTTGCCCTGTCGTTAATTTATTCGGCCTACGCCTCACAAACCCTGCGCGGCGCTTTTATGGCGGTCCCCAAAGGACAGACCGAAGCAGCGGTAGCACTGGGGATCAGCCGCAGCCATTGCTTTTTCCGCATTATCCTGCCGCAAACCTGGCGTCACGCCCTGCCCGGTCTGGGTAACCAGTGGCTGGTACTGCTGAAAGATACGGCGCTGGTTGCCCTGATTGGTGTCAACGATTTACTGCTCCAGGCCAGGATGACTGCCGCCAGTACCTATGAACCATTTACCTGGTATGGTGTTGCCGCCCTTATTTACCTGGCAATTACCCTGGTCAGCCAGCATATACTGGAACGCATGAAATCCCGATTTAATAGACACCTGACGTCCAGTAACGGCGTGACAGAAATGCCCGTTGACAAACCAGTCAACCCCGGTGAGGCCACCGCATGAATATGGACTATTTACCCGAGCTGCTGAAAGGTCTTGGCACCACACTGGAACTGACCCTGGTCAGCCTGTTTACCGGGCTGGTGCTGGCCATCCTGTTCACCCTGGTGCTTGCCCTGAAAGTGAGGCCGCTGACCTGGCTGGTCAAACTGCAGATTCTGCTGTTTACCGGCACGCCATTGCTGATCCAGATATTTCTGATTTATTACGGTCCGGCTCAGTTTGACGCCATCAGAAACAGCGTTCTCTGGCCCTGGTTAAGCCAACCCTGGTTCTGCGCCATGTTGGCCCTGGCACTGAACTCAGCCGCCTATTCTACCTTGTTATTCAAGGGAGCCATTGATGCCGTGCCAAACAGTGACCGGGAAGCCTGTATGGCGCTGGGCATGACCAACAGACAGGCACTGCTGCGGGTCATCCTGCCCCATGCCGTGCGCCGGGCACTGCCCGCCTATGGCAACGAGGTCATTCTGGTTATGAAAGGTTCGTCCCTGGCCAGTACCATTACCCTGATGGACTTAATGGGCTATGCGGCCAGACTGAACGCACAAACTTACGACACATTAACGGTGTTCACCATGGCTGGCCTGATCTATCTGGCCATGACGGGCGTTTTGACAGTGCTGATCCGGTTTATGGAACACAAAGTTCTGGCGTTTAGCCGCTGATTCTTTGTGTAAAACGCCAATTCCGACAACCCCTGTTTGATTTTTTTGCAGATCCCGGCCTGCTGGCTACACTTGTCGGTGGTCATCCAGGCCATGTTTACTTAGGAGGCTGTCCGAGAATAGACTGCCCTACTGCGGCTAAGCGTTATTACCCATACACCACGTTCACCCTGAGCGGAGTCGAAGGGTGCTTGGCACGATCTATCAGAGTCCGGAGTTTCCGCCCTTCGACAAGCTCAGGACGAACGGTATGGGTAACAGCGCTTAGCTGCACTAGGTAATACACGGTTGGCATCCACAGGTAAAACATTACGACAACGTCGCACAGCCTGACTGATAACGTTCATTTATAAAACAGTCAGGCACACCGGATACATAATTGAGCAATGATCAAATTATTGAGCTGTCTGGTACCGTTTATCGTTATCATCAGCCATGAGCTGTCCGCCGATGGCAATCAAACTGACATTGAAAGTCATATTGAAAACCAGATTGACAGCATCGACACCTTTTACGGAACAATATCGTTTAAGGCCATGGCAAATGATCAATCCCGGCTACTCTCTTCCCTTCTGGCCCACCCGGCAGTCAACAGGCTGAAACACATCAACCAGTATGGCCCCATACAGATGGTGGACTCACAGGGCAGTAACAATGAACCCTACTCCCGTTACGACCATTCTCTGGGTGTCTTCTATTTACTCAACCGTTTCGGTGCCCCCTTCCCGGAACAGGTCAGCGGCCTGCTCCATGACCTGCCCCACAGCACCTTCAGCCATGTGTCTGACTACCTGTTTTCTGACAGCTCAGCAGGCAACCCGGACTATCACGATTCACAGTTCACCAACTTTGTGGACAGGCACAGCATTACTCCAATCCTGAACAGACATCAACTGTCGTCTGAAACCGTCCACCCCAAAAAAAATCCCTCGTTTACCCGGCTGGAACGGCCACTGCCGGACCTTGCTGCTGATCGGCTTGATTATATAGTGCAGGGCGCTGCCAGACGGAAAAAGCTCACCAGTCAACAGGTCGATGCCATCCTGGCAGACCTGTTCTTTGACCCGCTGTCGCAACACTGGTATGCCAAAAGCCTGGAATCCGCGCGGCTGACCGCCGATGCCAGTATTGAACTGAACCGGCATATTTTTGTTACCGCCTGGGGACGGGTTCTCTATCTCTGGACAGCCGATGCCCTGAAACAGCTGGTCAGGGCAGGAGAACTCGGGGCCGATGATCTGTTTTTTACCATGGGTGACGATCAGGTCTGGCAGAAAATACACCAAAGCGCCTTGCCCGGTGTACGCACATTAGCCGGGCAAATGTTGACCGCCTGGCATAAAGTGCATGAGGTCACCCATCCCGGGGCAAACACCATAACGTTTGAAAATGTCCGCTGTCGTATTGTTGACCCAAGAGTGGCAACCATCCGTTCCGACAATACCGTAGCCAGCTGGCTGCGTGTTTCCGATATCGACCCGTTATTCAGGGACCGTTACCTTACCGAACTTAAGAGATGCCAGCTTTTTTATGCTGAGGTCGAGCCATAATCAAAAGCAGCATGATGCTTATTCCATATGCTTCTGCTCAGTGATTTCTGTGAACCGCCTGCCCAGCGACCGGGCAGATGCAATCCAGATTGCGAAGAAACAGAGAACAATCACCGCAACATAGGGTGCAATGGCAGACAGTGACCCCAGCATCACCATCAATATCTGCTGTATCAATGAACCCGTGGATTTTCCGGTGGGATTGCCAATAATATCCACTGCCGCCTTGCCCTTTACCTTCTGTTCCGGCGTCAGGGGGATATAACTCATCTCCTTGGTGGGGTCGAACAGGGCGTATTTGGTCGATTTACTCAGAATATTCTGAATTGCCCCCAAAATCACCGTCAGCATTAACGGGGCAATCCCCAGGGAGAGTATCAGGCTTTCAGGCAACCAGTCCCGGAACAGGACAAAACAGAAAAACAGGGACCCGGTGACCAATAATATGACCGGCGTACACAGCGCCGCAAATGTCCAGCCGAAATACCGGATCACATTATTGGTGAGAAACAGCATCATAAAGATCGTCACCAACCCGGTGCAGGTTGAAAACAGCCCCATAAACTGGTTGTAATTATTCGGGTCCGGAAACTGCATACGAAGCTGATTTTTCCAGGTAACCTCCACCATGTTGATGCACACCCCATAGCTGATCACCAGCAGGGCAATGCACAGGAGATATCTGGAATGAATAATCATTTTCAGGCTGTCGCGCAGGGACAGGCTCAGTTTTTCATTGGCTGGCTCATGGGCACCCAGCTGATGGTATAAGCTGGGATCACTCAGGACATAACGGTTTATCCACCAGTAAATCAAAATAATCAACGCCCCGCCCAGCGTCAGAACCGTGGTCATCAGATTAAGGGAATACCCCCAGCAATCCACACCTTCGGGCAGGTTCTCCCTGACTCCGGAGGCAATATAGACAAAATAACCTGCCGTGGGCAGCGCCAGATTGCCCATCATGCCAAACAGGGCATAAAACCGTTTTGACTCGGCAATGGTATTGATATGGTTGGCAAATCCCCAGAACAGCATCGACAGGCAAACACTGCCCCACAACTCCGACATGACATAGAACAGGGAGAAGGTCCAATTACGCATCACCGCAATCAGCCCCTTGAACCCCGGTGGTAAAACACTTTGCAGATAGTCCGATGTATCATGAAAGTGCAGGGTATCACGGTTGGGGTAGAGCCAGAGCGCAAAGAAAACAAAGAACAGAATAAATGTGGTAATCACCAGGTAAAAAAGTGTATTCCTTCTCACCAGGTTACTCATGCGCGAATAAATCAGGGTAAACCCGATAGCAAAAGGGACATTAACCCAAAGCTTCAGAAATGGGATAATCTCGGCACCGGAACCGGCACCGGTGACCACCAGGGTATCTTTGGTGTCCCTGAGAATCGTATAGTTAAAAAGAATAAGGTAGAACATCAAAATCATGGGGATAAGCTTTTTCAGCTCATGACTGTGAACCGGCCAGAACCGTTCCCGCCATTTGCTGAACTCAGGATCAGAACTCATTCAGAAACCTCCGAAACAGATAACCTCGCCCCTTTAATACGGCCTAAAATAAGCCGAAGTAACAAACACGGAAGTCCACTATCAGTCTGAAAACCTGTTCACGAGCCAGATGCAGCCCATTACCGGCGGGAGGTTGTCAAAGAGAATTGACTCCCTGACCTCTCTGTTCAACCCTGAAACAACAATAGAAAAATAATGGTTATTTCATTCAATTACCAGTTTCAAAAAAAGAACGAAATAAAAAACTTTATAAGTTGTTACATTCGGACAAACAAATCAACAAAACCCTAAATTCAGGAGAAAAAACTCCCATTGAATCATCATTCGCTCTTATAAAAAAATCTCTTATAAAAAAAATCAAAACATAAATAACAAATATTTCTCACCAGCATGCGCATTACAGCCTATTTTGAGTGGTTAGGTATTTATCACTCCGGTTTCTTATCTCAATGAAAACAGGTTATTGCTACTACCGTATTCTTCTTATGTTTTTATGCCTGTTAATGGCAAGTTTGCTGCCATATTCCGGTACTAGCGTCTTTGCAGCGGTTCATCAGGCTGAAACTGACCGGCAGAAGCAAGCGGAGCAAAGCAAAAACGGGGAGATCAGTCGTCTGGTGAACACTCTGAAAACGGCGGTTGCCTGGGGCCTGGTGCCATTAAGTTCAGAAATTGCCCTGAACATCAGTAAAAATTATTTAAAACAGCATAATTACACCTTTCTCCAAACCTTACTGAAAATCCACGGCAGTAATATCCGGCGTTCAACCAGCCAGCATTTGACCGACAATCTCAGCGCCCGGCTGGAGAGCCTCAGTTACAAAACGCTGTCGGACGAACATCTGAAAAAGCAGACCGATGATCTGCAAACCGATCTCCTGTTCCGTTCTCTGTTTACCTTTTCCATTCTCAGCATGAATGCCCAGAAAGCGAGAAAAACCTATTTCCGTCTGCAGGACATTCTGGACAACATCGCCTCCACCGCCAGACTCGCTTTGACTGATGGAGATTATGACCGGGCCAGTGCCATGATCGCCCTCGCCGTACAGACCATGGTTTACATTCATCCCGAAGCCAGGGCCAGTGACGGAGCTGACAGCATCAGGACCCATTTCAATTACCATATTGACTGGTCCGATATTCCGGAGTTTCGCAACGACATCCAGCGCCATCTGCAGACCATGGATCCACTGGTCCGACGCTCAACATTGATTAACCTGCGTTACTGCGATCTCCTGAACCAGTGGCAGATCAGTTATCAGGACTGCAGCGACTTTGAAAACGGTGCCATAGAGGAACTGGAGGGCATGGCCATCATGTCCGAAAAGGGAACCAGGCCCGGGGTCATCCAGTCCGTCCTCAAGGGGGTTCCTGAGCACTACATCAGAAACGCCATTTTCATTATGGGGGTCTCTGTGCCGGCGGTACTGCTCCATTTCCTGGACAAAAAGAAGACACCGGTGGTCTACACCGTGGTGGACCATTTTGCCAGGGTAACCGGGATGGCAACCACCAAAGCAAACATTGAACGGTTCTCCTCCAATTCCCGCCGCAGCCTGGAAAACTGGGGGGCCATTGATACCGGCAAAGGCAGTTCGACATCGCCCACCGGGGAATTCGCCAACCATTACTTCAACACCCTGCAAAAAAATGCCACCGCCATTCTGGCCGAACAGCCCAACTTTGCCCGCTCCAATGCCCAGCGCGCCCTGGAGGCCCTGGTGGTCAACCTGGCAGAAGCTTTCAACCTGCAGCGGGTCGATGACGACCAGGCCAGCGCCGGTTTGCTGGCCGCAGCGCTGGTTCAGCATTACCGGGAAAACGTTGAAGTTACCAATGATGACAGCCTGATCCGTTCAACCCTGCTGGCCTTCCGGCCACTGTATCGTCAGGAACTGATCCCTGAAGTCGTGGCAGCCCTGGAAATACTGGAACCTGAATACAAAACAAGTTCAAAGGTGAGGCGTTGGTATCAGCAGCAACTGACCACCTGGTTCAGGCTTTCCTCCCCGGATGGTTCAGCACAGGATCTGCCGGAATTCCCCGATATACCATGGATCAGCCAGATTCCCCAACTGCCTTCCGGGAAACCACGGCCACGGGCCCCGAGCAAATCCTGGTATCAGAGCTACCTTCCGGACAAGGAAACCATATCCACGATCACCATCCAGGGTACTGCCCTGGGCTATTCAATACTGGTGGCCATCCTTGAACCCCTGACTGTCAAGCGGCTAGTGGCTGGCAATCCTCCCTACTGGAATCTGGCGTCTTACTACCTGTTGACCTCCATGTTCGAATTTGGCCTGCGTTCCCTGGGCGAACCGGCCATTGTGCACCTGCAAACGGTGATCAAAAACGGGATTGGCAGCACCACGGGCATTCTGTCTTCAGAGGATAAACAGATCCAGGACGAGCTGGCCAACAAAGTCAATGCCCTTAACCGCAAGCTCAGCATTGAAGCCCAGACCAGCCGCTCATACCGTGCCACACTGGAAGGCCTGCTCACCCGTTACTGGAGCCTGTCCAGTCATCTGCTGGCTCACCCGGAACATTATCCACAGTCCCGGGCGGCGGCCACACTGGCCCTGGCTGCTTATACCCAGCGTTATTTTCACGCCGAATTTACGGAAGACAACCTGGTGATGAAAACCCTGGCAGTAGCACGACTGAACCCAGCCTTTGAGATACTCAGGGAGCAGGGTGACATTGAACACTTTACCCGGCAGGTTTTCGCTGCCCTGAAAGCCCTGGATCCGGCATTTGCCAAACAGGACATCAGCAATATCTACCTGAAAATGCTGCAAGGCTGGGGCCTTAAACATGACATACAGATGACAGCCAAATCACAAGATGTGCTGGACACGTGGGCATCTTATGGTGATTACCTGCTGGCAGCCGTGGGATTCTCAACCCAGGCCATGGTGAAAGCACTGGTCCATGACGAAAAAACGGTGGATGTGATCAGCCAGTCGATGGCGCATTTTTTTGTCAATATTTTTGAATATGGTACTACTGACTCATTAAGAAAGAAGATTTACGCCTGGTCCCGGCTGAAGATGCTCAATGTCGTCTCCTTCTACCCGGAGGAAGAGATGGTTGGTGTCAATTTTGCCAACCAGGAAATGACCGACTCTTTTCGCCGCCAGAAATTCTATTTTGGCAAACCGGAACTGGATATGCGGACGCAACTGATCCAGATCATTACCTCTATCGCCAACAGCTATTATCAGGCAATCATAGCAATCGATGCTGACCGCCAGAGTGATAATGTGATCGATCAGGAAACACTGGATAATGTGGAAAACCTGGTGACCCTTACCGTTCTCCGGCTGGTTCTGTTTGCGCCGGACCTGGCAGCCGATGACCTGTATATCCTGCAATCGATCAGCATACTTTCCCTGCCCATCAGGGATGAGCTGCTTGCCATGCGTGAGCCAATCATTGCCAAAATAAAAACAGCCCTTGATTCACTGAAGGTTGATGACAAAAGCGTGATAGAAGACTGTAAGAATAAAGCTATATTGATTATCGATAACTGGCTTCAGCCGCCTCTGCAGAGTACCTTCCCGGACATTGCATCTGAATAACACCTTGTTTAGCTGCAAAGCCCCTGCGGTAACCTGTTTTTTTGTTTGAGCCCCGGCTTTTCCTGACAAGGCACAACGAAAAAACGTAAGTTGTTACCACTTTCCATAATCGGCACTGTTACTAAAAAAATGGTTCACCCAATGTTCACCAGCGACCTGTCTACCGAATCAACTCTCAGCCCCAACATTACCAGGCATAGCCTGAATGGCCTGACCATTCTGAAAATTCAGAGCCGTGAATGTGAGGCGGCAATATCCCTCCACGGGGGCCATCTGCTTCAGTACAAACCGACCGGGCATCAGGACGTTATCTGGCTCAGTAAGAAAGCAATCTTCTCACAAGGCAAAGCGATACGTGGTGGCGTTCCTGTCTGCTGGCCCTGGTTTGGCCCGGCCAGTGCGCCTTCGCACGGGTTTGCCCGAATCAGCCCCTGGCAGTTGCTGGATCATGGGGAAAATGAACAGACCGTTACCATTCGCCTGAAACTCTGTACCTCCGAACAGACCCGAGAGATCTGGCCCCATGATTTCAGTGCCGTTCTCACCTTTACCCTGGGAGCAACCCTGCGCATAGACCTGGAAATGATCAACACCGGTGAGCGCCCCTGGCAATGGAGTGGTGCTTTGCACAGCTACTTCAATATTGCCGCAACCACCGAAACCTGGATTACCGGTGTCGGCACTTCCTACCTTGATAGCCTGCAAAATGGTCTGCCCTGCGAAACCTCAGAAGCCCTGATCATCAATCAACCCATTGACCGGATTTATAACGCCCCGGATGCCAGCATCGCAATCCATGACCGGGGTAATCAACGCATTATCCATGTTGTTAATGCCGGTCATAACTCCGCCGTTATCTGGAACCCATGGAAAGAAACCAGCAGAAATATGGGTGATATGAACGACGATGGTTATGAGACAATGGTTTGCGTTGAGGCAACCCGCTATGCGAAGGATCAGGCATCGGGTGCATTGTTGATGCCCGGTGAAAAAAATATATTGAGCACTGAAATCAGTGTTACTTCTGATAAATAACCATCCGAAAAGTGAAACCTTATTCAGAGTATTTCCCGGATTGAGCGCTATGTTGTTTCCGGTATTAAGGTATCGTGGGAACCGGTAGGCGATCAGGAGTCAGGGCAACGACGCATCGATAATAATTCTGCTTTTTTTGCATCAGCTGCTGACTCTCCTTTTTTCCTCGCTTCTTTTTCACTAAAGCCTTTGTTTAGCGCTGATCTATAGGCGTTTGACTTGGCATTTGAAATGGCCCTGGTCACCTTGCCTTTAACGGTTGCGGCGTATCTGGCATCTTTTTTGGCTCTGGCCGCCTTGCCTTTATCGGATGCGAAGTATTTGGCTCTGGCCGCTTTGCCTTTATCGGATGCGAAGTATTTGGTATTGTATTCGCGCTTGGCCGCCCGGCCTTTCCCGCACTCACGGTAAGCCTTCTGGACAGCCCTTCCTTTCACAGTCTTACGGTAAGCCTTCTGGGCAGACCTTCTTTTTCCTGGCGCAAAGGAAGCCTTCTTTTCATCGGTCTGCTGGTGAGCTACTGAGAGCGTGAGGGGCAAAGGCTCAACAGAACCGGACGATTCAGGCGCGTTAAACTCAGTGGTTTCCGTTGTAATTTGCTCATGTGTGTCTTTAATTAAAGGATCAATCATAGCAACTGGACGTGATGATGGCTGAGAACAACTCAACAATGAATTGCTCAGGGGAAATTTCTGAGCTATTGGCTGAACGTTTGTCAAGGTTAAATCTGTGAATGCAGAGTCATCATCTACAGGTTCACGGGAAAAATCACAAGATAAAGCTTGGTCAAAGTCTTCCAGAGACAGTTGAGGTAACACTGACTCATTTTCAGGGGATGGTAATTGAGAAATTGAAAAATCATCAAGCGAACGAAGAGAAGATGGCATGCCCTGATTCATCATACCCTTCCTTAAATATTCATAATGTAATGAATGACGTGTCTGGATAGAACAGCCCGTCAAACCTGGCTTTGAACTGGAAGAGCCAGAGGGTACTAAAGGTGATTCTGGAGGCTCCTGTAAACAGGAAGAAACAGAAAAGAAGTTTGAGCCAGCGTTACATCTGTCCATTGGATTATTGCATTATTGAATTACCGCTTAAGACCGACCCTTGATTATAAAAGTTCCTCCTTGACCCCAAAAGTAGATTAAAGGTCAGTGATTTAAACTTCATCATAAATCAATATCTATTAAATAATCCATTGAAAAACAGTGTTTTATTGATTTGAGCACACTCTATGCATAAAAACTCAAACCGCTTTCTCCTGCAAGATATTTCATAAGCATTTACTATGACCACAAACAACAACGTCAGCAATCTCTTTCAGGATATTTCCCGGATTGAGTGCTATGTGGTTTCCGGCATTTAAGGTATCCTGAGAACCTGCAGGCGATCAGCGGTGTGGACAAAGACCCATTGATAATAATTCTGCTTTTTTTGCATTTGCTGCTGACTCTCCTTTTTTCCTCGCTTCTTTTTCACTAAAGCCTTTGTTTAGCGCTACTCTATAGGCGTTTGACTTGGCATTTGAAATGGCCCTGGTCACCTTGCCTTTAACAGTTGCGCTGTATTTGGCATCGTTTTTGGATCTGTTCGCCTTGCCTTTATCGGATGCGAAGTATTTGGCTCTGGCCGCCTTGCCTTTATCGGATGCGAAGTATTTGGCTCTGGCTGCCTTGCCTTTATCGGATGCGAAGTATTTGGCTCTGGTCACATGGCCTTTATCGGATGCGAAGTATTTGGCTCTGGCCGCCTTGCCTTTATCGGATGCGAAGTATTTGGCTCTGGTCGCCTGGCCTTTATCGGATGCGAAGTATTTGGCTCTGGCCGCCTTGCCTTTCCCGCGCTCACAGTAAGCCTTCTGGACAGCCCTTCCTTTCTCAGTCTCACGGTAAGTCTTCTTGACAGACCTTCTTTTCCCTGGCGCAAAGGAAGCCTTCTTTTCATCGGTCTGCTGGCAAGCTACTGAGAACGTGAGGGGCTGAGGTTCAACAGAACCGGACGATTCAGGCGCGTTAAACTCAGTGGTTTTCGTTGTAATTTGCTCATGCGTGTCTTTAATTAAAGGATCAATCATAGCAACTGGACGTGATGACGGCTGAGAAAAACTCAACAATGGATTTATCGGGGGTAATTTCTGCGCTATTGGCTGAACGTTTGTCAAGGTTAAATCTGTGAATGCAAAGTCATCATCAGCAGTTTCACGGGAAAAATCACATGATAAAATTTGGTCAATGTCTTCCAGAGACAGTTGAGGTAACACTGACTCATTTTCAGGGGATGGTAATTGAGAAATTGAGAAATCATCAAGCGGACGCCGAGAAGATGGCATGCCCTGATTCATCATACCCTGTCTTAAATATGCATAATGTAGTGAATGACGTGTCTGAATAGAACAGCCCATCACACCTGGCCATGAACTGGAAGCGCCAGAGGGTACTAAAGATGTTTCTGGAGGATTCTGTAAACAGAAAGAAACAGAAAAACAATTTGAGCCTGCGTTACATCTGTCCATTGGATTATTGAATTAATGAATTATTAAATCACCGCTTGAGACCGCTCCTTGATTACAAAAGTTCCTCCTTGAACCCAAAAGTAGTTAAAGGTCAGTAATTTATGAAAAAGCAGATGACCAACTACCAAAATAAGCTCTCATTACAAAATAAACTTCTACAGGAGTTGAATATATGAACCCCATAATTGAGCTTGCATCCTGCACAAAAACTGTAAGTGACATCGCACTACCATACAACCTTATCTTAGAGGCCAGGTTTAAAGGCTATAAGATAAGCGTTGTGCCCAATGTATCCGACATATCATATATCCGAGAATATTTTTATTCCAAAAATCTAAAAGTCTCACCTATTAAAGGTGCGAAGAAAGCATTAAAAAAAATAGATACAGCTAAAAACTCCAACAAAAGAGTTATTGAAGTTATTGATATCAGTGCTGCCACTACAGCTGCTTATCTGTCATTTAAACTTAATCAAGAATCAATATCTATTGAACTTTTATCAGTAAAAAAGTCCTATCAAGGTAATGGACTTGGAAAGTTGTTGATGAAATCCATTATTGAAGTTGCTGCGTCCAGGAAAGTCCCTGGCATAGTCTTGAATAGTGACTACGATGCTATTTCCTTCTATGAGAAATTTGGCTTTAAAAAAGTTAAAACAGGAGAATCTGAACCACTGATGAAATTAGCAACGCCTGTGCGAGATTATTTACGGCAAAAGAGCCTGGAGCACTATGATCTGATCTGCCTGGATAAGCAGTTATTATCGCCAATTCAATATAAAAAGGTTTAACAAAACCGGGTCGGAAAGAAAACCGACACCGGATCCTCTTACACCTCATACTGCGCCAGATCGGGCGCACTATTTTTGATCTCCACTGCCAGAATATAACCGTCATAATGCACATTTCCTGGTGCATCATGGAAATGTACTTTTTTATACCGTTGCCGCTGCCAGTATCATCTCTACTGCACTGTCCGACATGGCATCAATGGAGTTTCTATCCAGGTAAATACCATCATTCAATAAGCGACTCATACCGTGCAACATGCTCCAGCTCACCTGGGCAAGGCGCAGACCATCAATATCTTTTGAAAACTTACCCTTGTCCTGCCAGCTGCGGATCAGATCAACATAGTGCTGAAAGCAGGCAAAAGAGGCCGCTCTCAGACTCTCTGTTGGTTCACCATTTTTCCAGACCGGACGACCGAACATCAGGTCATACTCCTCAGGATACTTCCAGGAAAGATCCAGATAGGCGTGGACAAAAGCCTTTAACCAGCCATTCATGTCCCCTGACTGCTCATGCATCTGTTGTGCAAAGTGTGCCTGCCACTTCTCAAACCCCTGCTCGGCGATGGCACAGAGCAGCGCATTCTTATCTTTAAAATGATGATAAGCGGCGGTTCTGGAGACCCCTACCCGCTCCGCCAGCGCGCGCATGGAAATGCCATCCACCCCCTGCTCCCCGATCATCCGGGTTGCCTCTTCAAGCAGCTCCTGGTGAAGATTGCCGTGGTGGTAGGATTTTCTGCCAGTCATATGTCGTTTAATGCCCGTGCGCTGTCTGGTATAAATGGTGCAGTCCAGAGACAATACAAATTATCTTGACAGTGTCAAATTACCATTTTATCTTGACAGCGTCTAGCCCGGATATTTCATAAACGTGCTCCCGCTCTCGCTTGTCCTTTGTCGCTCTAAGGGAGTTTTGCTCGGTCGACCGTACTCCCCGGTACGGCGCTCCCTCACAAAATCCCTTAGAGCGACAAAGTCCTGCGCGAGATTCGGGGCAGTTTATGAAATACCCGGGCTTGATGAGGCGTCGAATCACAAGAAGGATTATAAAAATGACTACCCCCTACCCACATCTTCTGGCACCGCTGGATCTGGGTTTCACCACACTGAAAAACCGGGTTTTGATGGGCTCCATGCATACTGGCCTGGAAGAACGGCCCAACGGTTTTGAACGACTGGCGGCTTATTTTGCCGAACGCGCAGTCGGCGGTGTAGGACTCATTGTGACCGGCGGTATTGCGCCGAATCAGGAGAGCGGGGGTATGCCGGGTGCTTCCACCATGGAAACCATGGATGATGTAAAGCACCACCAGTTGGTAACAGACGCCGTACATAAGGCTGGCGGAAAAATCTGTATGCAGATCCTGCATACCGGCCGTTATGCCTACCACCCAAAATGCATTGCTCCCAGTGCCATTCAGGCACCTATCAATCCTTTCACACCTAAAGAACTGACCTCCGAAGAGGTGGATGAGCAGATCGAGAGCTTTGTCAACTCTGCGGCCCTGGCAAAAGAAGCAGGCTATGATGGCGTGGAAATCATGGGGTCTGAAGGGTACTTCATCAACCAGTTCATTGCTAATCGTACCAACCAGCGACAGGACGAATGGGGTGGAGAATACCGTCAGCGCATTCGCCTGCCGGTAGCCATGGTGAGACAGACCCGGGAAAGAGTAGGCCCGGACTTCATCATTATTTACCGCCTCTCCATGCTGGATCTGGTTGAAGGCGGCAGTAGCTGGGATGAAATTGTTGAACTGGCCAAAGAGATTGAACAGGCGGGTGCCACCATTCTTAATACCGGCATTGGCTGGCACGAGGCCCGTGTCCCCACCATCGCGACAATGGTGCCAAGAGCGGCCTTTACCTGGGTAACGGCAAAAATTCGTAACGAAATCAGTATTCCGGTCATCACCTCCAACCGGATCAACATGCCGGAAACCGCAGAAGAAGTTCTGGCCCGTGGTGATGCCGACATGGTGTCCATGGCCCGCCCTATGCTGGCAGATGCCGAATGGGTGAACAAGGCGGCGGAAGGCAGAACCGATGAAATCAATACCTGCATTGGCTGCAACCAGGCCTGCCTTGATCATGTCTTTTATATGAAACCCGTCAGCTGTCTGGTAAACCCCAGAGCATGCCATGAAACCGAGCTGAACTATCTGCCAACCAGCAAACCCAAGAAGCTGGCCGTGGTGGGCGCAGGTCCTGCCGGCATGGCATTTGCCGCCACAGCCGCCTATCGTGGTCACAACGTCACACTGTTTGATGCGGCAGACAAAATTGGTGGACAGTTCAATATCGCGAAAACCGTACCTGGCAAGGAAGAGTTTGAAGAGACCCTGCGCTACTTCAAACGACAGATCGAGTTGACCGGCGTCGAGCTGAAGCTCAACCACAGAGTAACGGCAGAAGAGCTGGAAAACAGTGACTTTGACGAAGTCATCGTCGCCACGGGTATCACCCCCAGAAGTCTGGAGCTGGAAGGTATTGATCACGCCAAGGTACTGAGTTATCTGGATGTGTTCAAGGGAGCACCTGTGGGCAACAAGGTCGCCGTTATCGGCGCTGGCGGTATCGGTTTTGATTTGTGCGAACTGATTACCCAGGAAGGCCCATCCAGCAGCCTTGATATTCCCGCCTTTATGAAAGAGTGGGGGGTGGATATGGCCTTGGAAAATCGCGGTGGCCTGCTGACCGAAAGTGAGCACCCAAAATCCTCCAGAGAAGTCTTTCTGCTGCAGAGGAAAAAGAGCAAGCCCGGTAAAAACCTCGGCAAGACCACCGGCTGGATTCACCGCTCATCACTGGCTAACCGGGGGGTGCGCATGGTACCAGCCTGTGAGTACCACAAGGTGGATGATCAGGGTCTGCACCTGTCCATTGCCGGGGAGCCTCAGGTGCTGGATGTGGATAGCGTCGTTATCTGCGCAGGCCAGGAGCCCATGCGCGAACTCGCTGATAGCATCAGCGGCAAGACCGTGCATCTGATTGGCGGAGCGGATGTGGCTGCTGAGCTGGATGCCAAGCGGGCAATCAACCAGGGCTGCCGACTGGCTGCTGATATTTGATACTGCCGCTTAACCAGTAAAGGGGGCTCGCCCCCCTTTATCATTCCGGCCTCAAGTAAACCTCGCCAAATAGCCCGAATTGCTATTATTTCTATGTGTGTTTGACATAAATATTGAATGGGTTGTAGTGGGAAGGAACTTTTATGATAAAGGGTGGTCTTAAACTTTAATGCTGTAATTTGATAATTCAATGCATCACTCTAGTAAATTACCACCCTTCCATATTGCGTTTTCCGGACTCAATTCGAATTCACTTCAACAAACGTACCAGCATGACAAAAATGAACAGCAACCCACCTATCAAGGCATGCCTGTCCAAACACTGAAATCTCCTTTTCCTGTTTATGTCAGGCTAGAATCAACGGAATCTTATGATTTTGGTGAAGCTCTGCCCCTTCCCAATGAAGGGGCATGCACTTCTGGAATGGGCAAAACGAGCAAAACCAAATACGCCGCACCCGATAAAGGCAAGGACAGCAAAGACAAATGCATCGCAAAAGCTAAGCATAGGGCGGCCCAGGCCAGATACGCCGCATCCAAAAAAGGCAAGGCAAACAAAGCCAGATACCTTGCATCCGATAATGGCAAGGAGAGCCAGGCCAAATACGCCGCATCCAAAAAAGGCAGGGCGGCCAGGGCCAGATACAATGCATCCGATAATCGCAAGGTGAGCCAGGCCAAATACGAAGCATCCGAAAAGGGCCAGGCGGCCAAGGCCAGAAAACTGGCCAGGTACGCCTTATCCAGGGAAAAAAGGATTTCCCAGTCCATAAAAAATGCAAAATCATACGCCTATCGATCAGCCATAAATAAAGGCTTTAGTGAACAAGTAGCGAGGGAAAAAGAAGAGTCAGCCGCTACGACAAAAAAAGCAGAGTTATCATCAACGTCCTTCATCACTGCTCAGTTATCAGACTGAAGGAATATTTACAATCCCATTCGAACCCTTTTATCCTGAGTGGTTAACAGGCAAAGTAAAAAGTTAGTTTCAGTTAACTAACTGATGACTGGATTGCGAAAGGCTGGGAACTTCTATAAAAAATAGCGGTCTTGAAATATACTCGACTTTAGAGTCTGTATAAAACGATGATTCGGTCAGCTTTCTATAATAAAGCAAGCCGAAACCAGTGAACTGTTTTTCCAAGTTCGTTCTTACTTCCGTTTTTTGTCTGAAAGCCTTTGGTTATGCTGCTTCCGACTTATCCGGTATTAACTGGTCGATCAGATCGGTAAAATTGAACTCATATTTTTGCTCATATCTGTTCCAGCCCTTGCGAATAGAGAACCTCGGAATAATTCCTGAAAGAGCAATTCTCATCATGCCCGCAGTGGTTGTATCCGGGCTTCTCCAGGGTATCCGGGAAATATTCAGACATGCCTGATTTTTACAAACGGTTAACAACTGCAATAATGCATAGCCTGCCATTTTCAAATGCATCCACCGAAGCAGTGTTCGTAATTTCTGCTGCCATAAATGGCAACAACCAAAAGTATGTTTGAGTTGGTGAAACATTGGCTCTACTGGCCATCTCCGGGAGTAGGCACGAAGCACCTCAAGTTCCGGATTGGTCGAGATGAATATTCTGCTTTCGGTCAGACCTTTGTCATTTTCAAAGCGACTCCAGACGACGCGTACTTCATGACCTTGAAGGAATCTGGCGCGACAGATCAGGGTGCGATAACGTATTTTGCGAAATTTGCCGTACATCCATACTGTCGCTTTTTCTTCCGGCAGTGTTTTGACCTGCTCTGCCGTCATCTTGATGCCGTACTTTTTGGGGCGCCCTCGTTTCTTTACGGTGGGTGTTGGCGGCAAAGCATAGAGAGCCCGATTTGAAGGTATCTGACCAACAACTTCTATGTTCATTTCCAGAGCTGGCTTTATCAGTGTCCAGTTCATATACCAGCAATCGGTTAGCAGGCGTAGCACCCGATCCTTCACCTCATTGCGTACCACCCTGAGCATGGCAACGGCAATTTTCAGTTTGCTGGTGTTACCTGAAGCTGGTGCCGGAAATGAGATCACCGGTACGGCGGTAAATACTTCATCTGCAGCCCGTTCAAATATGACGGCCAGGGAGACCCAACACTGCCCCCAGATATACGTCGGCCGGTTACGTTTCTTGCTGTGTTGATGATGTGTACGACAAGCAGGGGCTTTGTCGGAAAACCGTTCGATTACCCAGTCATCGAGTCCCAAAACAACAGGCTCATTTTCCGGAGCTTTGGAGCAGACCAGACGGATCAAGCGGCGCGCCAGGTTCTTCCATTGCCACTTGCCCTGGGATAGCCAGTGGTGGTAGCTGCTCCACACACAATGAAAATCCATTGTTAACAACGCCTGTGTAACAAAGCCTTCGGCTGAAAGCATGCAACCGAACAGCAGTTCGCAGAACGTTGGTACTGCGATTGATGATAGCGCTCCGGCAAGAAAGGTTGTATATAAAGCGAGCTCCCTGAGGATTACTTGATGATCTGAAGTGAGCATGGCAACCATCTCGAATTTCGTCGTTGGGGATGGTTGCTTTTAGCAGATTATGCGCCGGAACTATTGTGCTTATAAAACTCTAAAGTCGAGCATCAATAACAGACACCGGTAGTACTCAGCAGGCTTGCTTATCGGGGAGCGAGCCTGAGGTCAGGGAGCCAACCACAATAAGTCATTAGAGTCCAGACTATCAGTTACCCAACCCACCAGATTTAAAGCCTTTTGCTGTAGTTAACCCACCAAACCTGATCGAAACGACAATTGATCCCCCCCCACCAGACAGAAGAAATGACTGATGGTAACGCTTCAATAATTGAGCACCAAAGGAAACTTCGCGAAGAGCCAGCTTACCAGCTCTATAATTTGCGTCCAAAGCAGCGCAATCAGAAATTACGCTGGGGACCAAAAACTTCACAATGATTCCACTTGCATAGAGCAGAGAAGGAGCCGCTACCAGAGTGATCCCGATACACAGAACGCAAAAAATCGTCAAAGGGAGCGAGACCAGAATAATCATTCTTACCTTAGCAACGCCCTGTGTGATTCTCAACTGCAGATCAAACCTTCAAACCGTTATCCCCTGCGCTTCAACGATAGCTCCATTCAAGCAATCAGAAAGGTCCGGGAGGATTTCTGAGCTGCTGTTCAAGGGCTCTAATGTATACACATGCCTGTCTTAATATCTGTACTTTTGTTAATGACTGTTCAGCCCCTCCGGGAATTTTATTTTTAAGTACTAAGAAGGCGTCGTTAATTTTACTGACACGATGTTTTTCTCTAAGGCTAGCCATTCGCCTATGCTGATCATAGGTCATACGCGGTCTATTTCTTTTGGTGAGATAGTTACATTTCCTTGCAGTTGATGTGGAAGAAACGTCTCGGTGATCAACTTGATGAACATCGAACTGCTTGAACGTTATATCTTTAGCAGGATTTATTCCAATAGCGCCAGATGATTCATCTGATGGAGTCTGATTTGGCTGTATTTTTGTTGTATTAATATTCATCTGATTTATTACCTTCTTCATTTTGAATGAAAAAGTACTCGATATTGAGCTTTTTAGTTCATGTTACTGGCGCTGGCATGGTACCTTCAGAAACCTCAAAGTTATCGAAGTATGCTGTACGTCCATACTCCGTTTTCAGAAATAGGCCAATACGGCTTCTGTCTACTGCGAAGCCATAAGATGTGAGCTTCTGCATGCCATTACCATCCAAAAGATCATAGAAGAATGTGTACCTGTCAACCCCGAAGCCATTACCATTTTCAATCACTTCCATACGCAGTTTGACCTTGCCAGAAGCGTTGGCACTGACGTTAATAAGCGGGCTATTGGTACCGAGGCCTTGAAGGTTAATAAGTCCATCACGGCCACTCCAGTAGTCCAGGCCATAGGAGAATACCGGTTGTGCACCATCTTCATCCGCATAGACAGTAAGGCCTGCAATTTGACGATTTTGTGCGGTGTTCAGTTCGAGCTCTGTTTCCACTGCCCAGGACTCAGAGGCGGGTGCTGTAAAATAAGCAATAGGGCCATTGTTACGTGCCTTCCACATATCCGTGTTGCCCATAGTGGTAATGTCGAGACGATCATTAACCTCATCGATGGTAATAGAAGCCAGTGAGCTATCAGGGATATCCGCAGATAAGCCAGAGTCGGTCAGCGTAGCGCCTGCAAAAGACGTCGAATGAGTAGTAAGCAGCGGCAGCCCCACGGTGTTGCCAATTGAAATGGTAAAGGTCTGTTCAGAAGAGTAACCATGTTCATCGGTTGCACTGACAACAAGGCTGTATGAAGGTTTCAGGTCAAAGTCCAAAGCCGCTATTAAGGTCACAGTTCCATCAGGGGCAACTGCGAAATGACTGAGTCCATCACCGCCCACTGCAGAATAGATGACGGTTGTGTCGCCACGGTTAGCATCCGTTGCAGTGAGCGTCATAACGACAGTGTTGACCGCCGTATCCTCCATTACCAGAAAAGCATTGCTGGTGAATTTCGGAGCCTGCTCAACCTGGTAATTCAAGTCAAAGAATGTTTCCTGCCCCCGGTCATCGACAACCTTGAGGTTTATGGTCTGTGCATCAGCATTCGTTACCCCCTCATTAGAGTAGACCTGACCACTACCATGAACGTTCAAACCCGCTGAAAAGGCACCACCCCATGGCCCATAAGTACCAGTGGCCGTATTTTTATGGAAGACGAGGAGTTCACCTCCCTCAGGATCGCTGTAGTATTGGCTGAGATCAACAGGCCCAAAGGGTTTACTTCCCTCAATCGTACCAAGGTCAATGGTTGACTGAGTGATCACCGGAGCCTGGTTGGTATGAGCCACATAGCCAGAAGCCACTTTTCGGAAGCTGGAGGTATCGCCCCGGATACGACTGGCGTCAGCCATAATGGCATCCACACGCCAGAAAATCTGGTCGGTGTCGTTAACTGTCTGTACAACTTCAGTAGGGCTGCCAGTCCAGGCCGCTATCAAGCCACTGTCCGGGTTATCAACATCCGTTTTGTTTGAACTGACAAAGAGTTCGTACCCTGCCGCATCGTGTACGCTTGTCCAGTCAAATTGAACATCTCCCGCAGCAACAATACCGTTATAAGCCGGAGCAATCGGGACTGGTTTGGTCCGTTGATAATTGGCAGTGACCTGAGCGTCATTCAGGGCATAGTTAAAGCTTTGAATCTCATCGATGAGCCCGTTAAAGCCCTTACCAAAAGTCAGACTGTTAAAGTTATAGGTATAGCCCACGTGGGTGGCGGAATCGACGAGCTGACCATCGAAGAAGAGTTTGTTGATACCACCATATTCATGGACCATGGTTACCTGATGCCAGGTTCCTGTTGCTATGTCTACAGCCCCTTCATTGGTGTATTTGGCATCGATTTCATTCCACTCTATGGCACCGGCCAATTGTGAAGATGGCCAGTGCAGTTTTATGCCAGTGCCATGGTTGACAATATCAATGCTGAGCGACTCTTTACCATAAGAACCGTGCAGCAAATTGACGTTAGCAGTGATCGCATTCGCAGAATTAAACCAAAAAGAGAGCGTCATGCTGTGATGGCGTGCAGAAGGTATTACATCATTGCCGATCACCAGGCCATGGGTGTCGATAGATGTGTCGTACGCCTTGCCACTGACGCCACCGGAAACGACAGCTGCCTCATTGACTGCCACTGTAACGCCACCAGAACCCAGGGTTTGTGATTGACCTGAAACAACATGGTCGAAGTCAATTAAGCCATCGACGTGCGGTGTTCGTTTAAAGAAATTGAATTTCCGGGTCGTGGTATAACCACCGGTTTCCTTGATATAGATATGAGCGACTGACTGACCTTCATCGAGGTTCACGGCGGCAGTATTCGCTGTAGCAGTGACAGTGATCGTTTCACCTGCTGCCAGTGAAGCAGATGTCCTGTCAAGGCTTAACCACGGACTGTCTGTTTGAATAGACAGAGTCTGATTTACATCTGTGTTGTTGGTAATGTCGTATTCCTGATGTGGTAATTTGCCATTACCATCCCAGTCATAGACGACTTCCTGCGTCGGGCGGGCGATGATCGGGTAAGTTGGCTTCATCGCCTGTGGAATCACCTTGATGGACGGATCGCCATTGAGTGTCCAGAGAATATTACTTCCTGTGAGACTTCTATGCCCGTCACACATTCTCTGCCAGTGTGCCAGTCCCATGGGCTCACCTTTAGTGAAAATATCGAAGCGGCTATGACGGTAGAACGGTTCACCAACACCATTATTTTTGCCAAGTGACGCCACCGGGCGAGTCCCGCCAATGACACCAATGGAACCATAACGCAACTGGGAGGCACAAAGGTTATTGTCGAAACCAACTTCACACGCTTCACAGGAGCCGATCTCAGACAAGTACGGGCGGACATTGTTACCATGGTTGCGTGAGAGATCGACACTGAGGCCGCCTTGTGTCCAGGTGGGGGTACCATGGCCACCGGTACGGATATAGCCAATATCGTAGTTGGTCAGGAAGTAGTCATTCTGCCACTGTTGGAAATCTGTCGGCACGTGACCATCGCCAACAACACCTCCGCGAACCCGATACTCAACGCCTGCAAATTCGTAGAGAGCGGCATTGATATTCCAGGTTGTGTCATTGATATCCGGTCTGTAGCGCCAGGTGGTATCGGCCTCGTTTTCGTAGTCGATAAACTTCTGCAAGATCGCATCCACATCACTGTATTTGCCAAACTGACTGCCTTCACCCGCCACCTGGATACGACCAACGAGGACATTCCACTGCCCTGAATGCCCTTTACCCCAATCGCCATTACTGTAAAGAATGCCATCGCCATCGGCATCAATCGTTTCATTCACCAGGTCCACGTAGTAATGATCAGTAGCCGCTACCCCATAGGTATACTCGTACCAATCTGTGACTTCACCCGCATCGACTTTGGCCTGGCGTTCAAAGCGTGAGATACCGCCTTTGGCAATGGCCATCGGCACATCGCCCCGGTAAATATCGGGATCACCGACCATAAGGACATACAGAATATCCTTGCTCTGATAGTTATTACGCAACCAGGTACGTATGTTATCCGCCGCATAGGCACCATGACCGCCACCGTGATCTTTTTCAGTGACAACATGTACAGTAAAGCCGATGGCTTCTTTATGGGCGATAAAGTCATTTAACTTTGTCAGATTTTTTCTAAGTTTCTCGGTGGTTACAATTGCAAAGCCTTTACGGTTAAGACGGACATCATCCACATCTTTCATTGGCGATGGCGTGTCGAAGTTACCATTGCCGGTATACCATTGGGCTCCGAGCATTAAAGGGGGCCTCTTCGTCTCCCACGTCTGGCCAAGGGGATTCCACCACCGCTGGATGTTAACTGGAGTCAAGACGATACGATAGACTTCCATCAAGCTGTCATTGTAGTCGTCTAATCCTTTTAAAAATGCTGTGTGCTCTCCTTCGCCAGGCGTAGCTGTACCTAATTTGATACTGGTTAGATCACCACTTGTCTGGGCCAGAGTAAATTGAAGCGCTTCCGGGCCGATTTGTAACTGAACGCTCTTACCTGCAGAGCTGGCAGGGACATTTCTGAGCAAAAGGTTCACATCGTAAGAAATGTTCTCCAGACCTTTGATTGTCCATTCTGCTTGAGAACCAGCGGAACTTCCGCTGAACAATAAGTACTTTGCGCTTGCTTCCCAGGTGATACCTGCCCCCAGTTTGGCGTCCCAGCCGCGCAGGGTGACCACACCTGCGGCGTTAGGCTGAGGGTTGCCTTTGGGAATATCTGCAAAAGTGAGCTGTAGGGATAGTAGAGATATCAATAGAACCAGCCACACCTGTCGTTGAGCCATTGTTTCTCGCAGGCTGGTAGCGAGGTCCCGGTAAATGTTGAAAGCCGGGGTCACGAAAGCTGGGGGCAAGTCTTTCATGGTTCACAACTCTGGTCGTTTACGGTGATAAGAGAAAAAGGCGGCAAAAAGAGAAGGCGGGAAGCAGTGGCAGGTCTTTGCATAAAAGCAAAATTCAAGTCCTGCCTCAGAAACGTTCTTAGTATAACAAACAGAATCACCCTCTGTTTGGATGGTCAGGCTAAAAAGAGTGTTCCGGAATTTCAGCAGCGCCCGGAAGCAGCCGTACTCCGGGCACTGCTGAGATGAGAAGCCAATTAAGCAGGATCAAAACAATCGGTTCAGCCCATCCAGGGCAGCAACACGGTAGGCTTCCGCCATGGTCGGATAGTTAAATGTGGTATTCAGGAAATAACGGAGTGAATTGGCCTTGCCCTCTTGCCGCATCACCGCCTGACCGATATGGATAATCTCCGAAGCCTGGTCACCAAAACAGTGAATGCCCAACACTTCCTGGGTATCCCGGTGGAAAAGAATCTTCAGCATGCCGACCACCTCGCCAGTGATTTGAGCCCTGGCCAGCCTGGAGAAAAACGCCTTGCCCACTTCATAGGGAATGGCATCTGCCGTCAGTTCTTCTTCGGTGCAACCCACAGAGCTGATTTCCGGGATGGTGTAGATCCCCGTAGGCACTTCATTGACAAAGTGCCAGTCCTCACTGTTACAAAGGTGTGCCGCCGCCGAGCGTCCCTGGTCATAAGCGGCACTGGCCAGACTGGGCCAGCCAATGACGTCACCCGCCGCATAAATATGGGGTAATGAGGTCTGATAGCTTTCATTAACACTTAACTGCCCACGGCCATCGGGCTTAAGGCCGATCATTTCCAGCCCCATTGCCTGGGTATTGCCTGTCCGGCCATTGGCCCAGAGTAACATGTCGGCCTTGAGTTTCTTGCCCGACTTGAGGTGCAGCACCACGCAATCATCCATGGTCTCAAGTTTCTGGAACTCTTCATTATGACGGATAATGACGTTCATTTTGCGCAGCTGATAGCTCAGGGCATCGGAAATCTCTTTATCAAGAAACGACAGCAGCCGCTCACGGGTATCAATCAAATCCACCAGCACACCCAGACCAGAGAATATCGAGGCATATTCAGAGCCGATTACACCGGCACCGTAGATAATCATGCGTCGGGGCGTAGAAGACAGCTCCAGAATGGAATCACTATCAAAAACCCTTGGATGGTGAAAGTCGACACCGGGTGGGTGGTAGGGACGGGACCCGGTGGCAATCAGAAAGTTGGACCCGAACAGACGCTCCGTATTCCCGCTGGGCTCAGTCACCTCCAGAGTGTGCTCATCAATAAAGACACCACGGCCAAAGTAGAGATCAATGCGATTCCGGGCATAGTACATGGTCCGGGACTGTACCTGCTTCTGGATCACCGATTCCGCCCTTTTCAATACTTTGGGAAAACTGAACCAGCGGGGGTCACCAATCTCACGAAACATGGAGTTGGTATTGAAATCCATGATCTGTTTGACAGAGTGGCGCAGAGCCTTGGATGGAATCGTACCCAGGTGAGTACAGCTGCCACCGACAAAGTTAAACTGCTCAACAACAGCGACCTTTTTACCAAGCTTGACGGCATTCATGGCCGCCCCCTCACCCGCAGGCCCCGACCCAAGGATGACCAAATCGTATTTACTGACACCCATTTATTCGATTCCCCCGGTTCCAAAACATTATCTGTTTATTCTTTTTTACAGCTTATACTTTGAGTGCCCAAAAAGCTTTACACCAGGAGGCTGTCACTGGTGCCTACAACCAACAAAAAAACAAACGTAACCAGAAACGATTACGCCTTTTCACTCTTATTTGCAGCCGTCGCGTCATAAAACAGGTCATCATTCACCTCGGAAAGAGGATCTGTTTTGTCGCCGCCGCCACAAATGACACAGCTGTCCTTCAGGCCAAGATTACTAAGGCCACCACAGGAGCCTTTAATCGGCTTATTGGCAAAAATCACACCCACTGCCATAGCCGCAATGAGTACCAGAAAAGTACAAAATGTAATCAGCATAATGGTCATGACTGATTCCTCCATTATTTACCATGAAATGGTCAGGTGATACACGGAACCTGTTTATTGAAGCGCTATTTCCCGCTCAAGGTTGTTCATGGCTGTTGAACCAGGTAAGGCTTAAAGGCGTCACTGGTTACCGTTGCAAATCCTTCATCGGTATAATAGGCAAAACGTGCCGCAATACCCAGCCTGTTCGCCAGTTCCAGTCCTTTCTCATCCCCCAGCACCATAAACATGGTGGCCAGGGCATCGGCCCGGGCCGAGGTATCGGCAATGACAGCCACTTCCGCTACCCGCTTGGCTTCAGGCCAGCCGGTAACGGGATTAATGGTATGCGAGTAACGCTTGCCATCGACTTCAAAAAAATTCAGATAATCACCAGAGGTTGCCAGCGCCTTGTCCAGAGGCTCAACCAATGCTGATACGCCGTTTTTTCCCATTTCAGGACCGATCACCGCCAATCGCCAGGGGTTGCCATTCGGCTTGACACCCTGAACCAGCACTTCGCCACCAACCTCTACCATAAAGTCCTCAATACCCTGAGCCCTGAGAGCCGCTGCCGCCTGATCAACACCATAGCCCTTGGCGATGGAACTCAGATCAACAAACAACGCCTTTTCACGGGTCAGGGTTGAGCCTTCAGGATCCGCTTTCAGACTCTGATAACCAACGTTGGCCAGGGCTTCCTGAATAGCGGTTGCCTCGGGAATATGGCCCGGATACTGGTCCTCTATCCATTTGACAAATTCCGGAGCATTGGCCAGCGAGCGGGAGTCACTATCCTCGTGACTGTCGTTGACGGCAACCCATTGTGTCGGGCCAAAGCCCCACAGGTTCACCAGGGGGCCTACGGTAATATCGTAGGCTCCATCCGACAGATCAGAAATCGCCCTGGCTTGCTGAACCAGCTGAACAATATCACCGGACAGTTTAAACGGCTCCCCTACCGGGGCCCGGTTAAACTGCATCAGCTCAGAGTCAGGCTTATAGGTTGACATCCGTTGATCCACATCAGCCAGGGCATCCTGAACTACAGCGGACACATCCTTTACCGGATGACTGAACAGAGTCGCTACATAACTGACGTTATAGGTCGTTCCCATAACCTGCCCCTGAAAGCTATTCAACCTGGGCCGCGTACTCAACACCAGAAATACCGCCACCAGCACAATGATGGCAGGTATCAATGATCGCTTCAGAGATCGGGAAAGCAAGTGGAGCTCCTGATAGATAGTGGTTCAATAGGGCGTGGGTCAATCTCAGGTAGCTCTCTTAACACAGTACGGGCAAGGATAACTACCTTATGTCGGTGCGCTGGAAAAGATGCTCTGAGAAAGCTCCCGGCTGAAAGTCTGGCCGGATTCTAGCACCTGCCCGTGGGATAATCATCAGGGATTAAACGGAACGATTCGGGCAGTTACTTAGGAGGCTGACCGAGAATAGACTGCAAGATTCAAGACCCGAGACTGGTTTCTGCTGAAGCTACCGCCAGGACATCGACAGTTTCCGCTGATTGGCAGCACAATCTTTAAGGTAGAGATTAATCAGACTCTGATAGGGTATCCCCATTTCGTCAGAGAGAGCTTTAAAATAATCAATCACATCCTCATCAATGCGAATGGTCATCTGCTTTTTCAGCTTCTTGGCGTAAGGGTTTTTTTCGCCCTGACTAAAATCATACTCTTCTCTCATGGCTTCATTCTCGCTGTGTAGATGTCGGTTTCTTTTTTGGTTGCACTCCTCGCGGAAAAAATCCGGATCACCTCATCCATTCGGTAACAGTGACAGACAACTAAAATTTTCAGGCTTGCAGTCATACCAAGAAGGATAAAACGGTCATCCATTCCCGAGTGATCCGGGTCGCCTATGAGCAAGCCATTCTCATCAAAAAAGACAGTTCTGGCTTCATCAAAGCTGATACCGTGCTTTCTGAGATTACTACGGGACTTATCATCATCCCATTCAAAGGTAAGGTGCTTCATTCAACAAAGTGTAACTACAATGTAGTTTATTTCAAGCAGTCAGTTTAGGAAATCGGTGTCTTGAATCTTGAACTTCGTCCCAACATCGCCGCCCCATCAACCACCTGAGAAAGAAGCACTCCTATCCCGCAGGCTGCTTTCTGTAACTCATCAAGCAACTCATTTAAACGTGCTGGTATGTCCATACTGCTGTGCAAAATAGACAGGACGTATAAAACTTCCGATTGCGCACCATCGGAGGATTTTACAAATACAGTTTGTAGGTAAAGAGCCAGATTTCTTCCTGCTGAGCAATGGCTACCGGGTGAAAGCGGTAGAGTTCGCTCACTCATCACCTCCGGAATTGTTCAGTCTCTTTCTGGCTCTTGCCTTGATGTCATCAGCGTTGAGTGATTGAAACTCGTCTTCCGGTGTATTCAAGATGGGCTCCAGATGCCCTTTTAACCATTTGGCCGACTGTTCTTGCTGGCGTTTGTCGTTACGGATCAGGTCCCTCAGATAGTCGCTGGCGCTTGAGTATTCGCCTTGTTTAACCTGCTGGGCAACCCAGTCTCTGAGCTGGTCGGGTAATGAAATATTGAGTGTGGCCATAATTGTCTCCTTTATCATTTTATGACTGAATATTAGCAGATATTGGCAAAATTTGGCATTTTGGCAGGAGAGGGCCTACAAGCAACTTTTTACCATCACCATCAGGTCGCTGTGAAAATTTGTTTCTTATTGAAAACTTGTTTATTGATGTGGGAGGAAGGTATTGTTACGCTTGCCGTCAGGAATTCAGTGATCTGGTCAAAACCCGTTAATAACCCATTGATGCCTGGTTTCAGGCTGCTCTCTGTTAATGGCTCTTTATGACCATCTTCCTTTTGATAAATAACAAAAAAATAGCCCTGAAAGCAGATATCACAAAAATATACCAACAAATGGAGTCATGGCGATGAGCTTAAGTATTCTCGATTTGTTCAAGATTGGTGTAGGCCCTTCCTCATCCCACACGGTGGGTCCAATGGTAGCCGCCAACCGCTTCCTTGACGCCCTGCTCCAACAGGGGCAGCTTGAGAATACCCGTCAGATTCGTATTGAGCTCTACGGTTCCCTGGCCATGACCGGTGCAGGTCATGCCACCGACACGGCCGTGATGCTGGGCCTTATGGGTGAAAAACCGGACCAGCTCGATCCTGACCAGGCTCCGGCATTGATCAACAATGTCCGCAGCACCGGTGAGTTGATACTTGCTAACCAATATCCGATTCCTTTCATTGAAGATCAACACCTTCACTTTTTGCATGGTCACTCGCTTGCCAAGCACCCTAACGGTATGACGCTAAGAGCTTTTGATGCAGCAGGCCTTGAGCTTTTTCATGACAATTATTACTCCGTGGGCGGAGGGTTCGTACTGAATGAAGAGGAAACCGAACAGACAACTTCGGCAACGGACATTCAGATCCCCTTTCCGTTCAATAACGCTCAGGACCTTCTGGATATCGGAGACAGAACCGGACTCTCCATTGGTGAAATTGTCCTGGAGAATGAACAACATCTGGGAAGATCTGACCAGATCCAACCAGCGTTGCTGAATATCTGGCAGGTAATGGACCGCTGCATCAACCGTGGCTGTGAGCAAACCGGGGTACTTCCCGGCGGCCTGAACGTCAATCGTCGTGCACATCAGCTGCATCAGGAACTGTTGAACCGCCCGGAAGACCAGCAGGATCACCTGGAAGTCATGGACTGGGTCAACCTGTTTGCCATCGCTGTCAATGAAGAGAACGCCGTTGGTGGTCGTGTCGTTACCGCGCCAACCAATGGTGCAGCCGGTGTTATTCCGGCGGTTCTGGCCTATTACGATCGTTTTGTTCCGGGCAGCAGTGAAGCGGGTATTGTGACCTTTCTGGCCACCGCTGCTGCCATTGGCATGCTCTATAAAAAGAACGCCTCAATCTCGGCCGCTGAAGTGGGTTGTCAGGGGGAAATCGGGGTGGCCTGTTCCATGGCGGCAGGCGCTCTGTGCGCCGTCATGGGCGGCAATAACCGCCAGATTGAAAATGCCGCTGAAATAGGCATGGAGCACAACTTGGGCCTGACCTGTGACCCGATAGCCGGTCTGGTACAGGTCCCCTGTATTGAGCGCAATACCATGGGCGCTGTCAAGGCCATCAATGCGGCCCGCCTGGCCCTGAAAGGTGACGGGCAGCACCGGGTATCCCTTGATGACGTCATTGAAACCATGCGTCAGACGGGGCTGGATATGCAGGATAAATACAAAGAGACAGCCACCGGTGGCCTGGCTGTCAATGTCGTGATGTGCTGAAAGCCCAAATTGAAAACAACATTTGTCTTTTATTTCCACTACTGACCTTTGTCTTTAACAACAAATCAGTCAGTTCAAAAAATTTTTATTAAAATAACGTAATAGTGAAAACAGGACGACAACATGGCCGTTGAACACACTTCTACTCTGCCGACACTGGCAGAATTGAAACATAACGATGCCTTTACCCATCGTCACACAGGTTCTGACCAGCAGGAGCAGCAGGCCATGCTGGCAAGTCTCGGGCTCAAATCGCTGGCAGAGCTGATCAATGACACCGTTCCGGGCAGCATCCGGTTAAACCGGGAGTTAGCACTTCCTGCGGGAAAAACAGAGCAGCAGGCCCTTGCCGGGCTCTATGAGCTGGCCCGGCAAAATACAGTGAATAAGTCGTACATTGGCATGGGTTATTACAACACCGAAGTGCCCAATGTCATTCTGCGTAATCTGCTGGAAAACCCCGGCTGGTATACCGCCTATACCCCTTATCAGCCCGAAATCTCTCAGGGCCGGTTGGAAATGCTGCTGAACTTCCAGCAGATGGTTATGGACCTCACGGGTATGGAAGTTGCCAATGCCTCCCTTCTGGATGAAGCAACTGCCGCTGCCGAAGCCATGACCCTCTGCCTGCGCAGCGTGGGACGCAGCAAAGCGGCCTCACAAACATTCTTTGTGGCCGATGACGTGCACCCACAAACCATTGATGTGATGAAAACCCGCGCCGACTGGCTGGGCATCAACGTTATCGTTGGCAACCCCCATACCGAACTGAGCAATCACGATGTATTTGGTGTGCAGCTTCAGTATCCGGGCACCTACGGTAACATCACAGATATTGAGAGTATTGCCGCCATGGCGCGGCAACAGGGAGCCATGGTTTCGGTAGCCACGGATCTGCTGGCCCTGACATTACTGAAATCCCCCGGGGAGCTTGGAGCTGATATTGTTCTGGGTAACACCCAGCGCTTTGGCGTGCCCATGGGCTTTGGCGGCCCTCACGCTGCCTTTTTTGCCACCACCGGTAAACTGAAACGCTCAATCCCCGGCCGGGTTATAGGGGTATCCAAAGACAGCCGTGGCAATACCGCCCTGCGTATGGCCATGCAGACCCGTGAGCAACATATTCGCCGGGAAAAAGCCACTTCCAACATCTGTACTGCCCAGGCTCTGTTGGCCAACATGGCGGCCGCTTATGGGGTCTACCACGGTCCGGAAGGGTTAAAAACCATTGCAGAACGAGTACACCGCCTGACCCGAATCCTTCATCATGGACTCACTGAAATGGGTTTCCAGTGCAACCAAACCTTCTTTGATACCCTAACCTTCAAGGTTGGCAGTGAGCAGGAAACCATTATCCAGCGGGCGCTGAAATATGGTTGCAACCTGCGCCGAATTGGTTCTGACCGCCTGGGTGTCAGCCTTGATGAAACCACCCGCTCTGAAGACATTATTGAACTGTTCAATATCTTTATGGGTGACGGCAAAGAGCTGAATATTGCCTCTATTGACCGCCAGATCTCGGCCAATAACAGTCAGCTGCCTCATACCCGGAGCACCATCGGACTCTCACCGGAACTGCGACGTTCAGACAGCATCCTGAGTCACCCGGTATTCAACAGCCATCACTCAGAAACCGATATGATGCGTTATCTGAAGCGGCTGGAAAACAAGGATTACTCACTGGTTCATGGCATGATTCCACTGGGTTCATGCACCATGAAACTCAATGCTGCAGCAGAAATGCTGCCGGTTTCCTGGCCGGAATTTTCCAGTATTCACCCTTTCACGCCCAAAGATCAGGTTCCGGGTTACCTGACCATGATCCGGCAACTGGAACAGGCTCTGGTGGAGATTACCGGTTATGACGCCATCTCCATGCAGCCAAACTCCGGAGCCCAGGGGGAATATACTGGCCTGCTGGCTATCCGTAATTATCAACGGGCAAACCGGCAGGAGCACCGCGATGTATGCCTGATCCCCTCTTCCGCTCACGGCACCAATCCCGCTTCAGCGGCGATGCTCGGGATGAAAATTGTGATTGTCGCCTGTGATGACAGCGGTAACGTGGATGTCAATGACCTGAGAGCCAAAGCTGAAGAGTACAGTGAACGCCTCTGTGCTCTGATGGTCACCTACCCTTCCACCCACGGGGTCTACGAAGAAGAGATTCGCACCATCTGCCAGATCATTCATGATCATGGCGGCCAGGTCTATATGGATGGTGCCAATATGAACGCCATGGTCGGTGTCTCCCGCCCGGGTGATATCGGCTCCGATGTCTCCCATCTCAATCTGCACAAGACCTTTGCCATTCCCCACGGTGGTGGCGGTCCGGGTATGGGCCCCATTGGTGTCAAGAGCCATCTGGCACCTTACCTGCCCAACCATTCGATAAGCCCGGTCGAAGGCCATAATGAAGGCATTGGCGCCGTATCTGCTGCGCCTTACGGCAGCTCGTCCATACTGCCCATCAGCTGGATGTACATCACCATGCTGGGCAGCCAGGGTCTACGGGAGTCAACAGAGCTGGCCATCCTGCATGCCAACTACATGGCAAAACGGCTGGGTGATCATTACCCGATTCTCTATCAGGGCAGAAACAACCACGTTGCCCACGAATGCATCCTTGATATTCGCCCGATCAAAGAAGCCTGCGGTATTACCGAGGAAGATATTGCCAAACGCCTGATGGATTATGGTTTCCACGCTCCGACCATGTCTTTCCCCGTGGCCGGAACCCTGATGATCGAGCCAACCGAGTCCGAATCCAGGGAAGAAATAGACCGCTTTATTGATGCGATGATCTCAATCAAGCAGGAAATTGATCAGGTCGCCAACGGCACATGGCCAAAGGACAACAACCCTCTGGTCAACGCCCCCCATACCATGGCAGACCTGGCGGAAGATGAATGGCAACGCCCATACAGCAGGAAGGTCGCGGCATTTCCGTCAGCTGCCGGTCATAAGTCGAAATACTGGCCTGCGGCGAATCGCATCGACAACGTTTTTGGCGACCGCAATTTTATCTGTTCGTGCCCCGGCATTGATAATTATCAATAAATGGAGATGAGGTATGTCTGAAGCGTCTTCTGAAAGTCTGAAGAAAACCCCGTTATATGCTCTTCATCTGGACCGGGGAGCAAAAATGGTGCCTTTTGCCGGTTATGAAATGCCGGTACAGTACCCATCCGGGGTTAAGAACGAGCATATCCATACACGCAGTAAGGCCGGGCTTTTTGATGTCTCCCACATGGGGCAGCTGAAACTGTCCGGTGAAGGGGCTGACCATTTCCTGGAATCCCTGGTACCGGTTGATATTGCAGGCCTTGCCATTGACCGACAGCGTTACGCCCTGTTTACCGATGAGGCCGGGGGTATCCTTGATGATCTGATGGTCACCCGTTACCACGACTGCCTCTACCTGGTGGTTAATGCGGCGTGCAAGGCGCAGGATATTCAGCATATCCGGTCCAGACTGCCGGAAGGTATCAAGCTGGACGTTCTCGATGACCGGGCACTTGTTGCTCTTCAGGGGCCCATGGCCGCAGAGGCTATGGCAAAGGTTGTTCCTGAGGTGGCTGAACTGGTCTTTATGGACTCCCGCCAGCTATCCATCGATGGGGCACCCTGTTTTATCAGCCGTTCCGGGTATACCGGGGAAGATGGCTTTGAGATTTCCATCCCGGAAAAAGACGCTGAACGCATCACCCGGCTACTGCTCGACCATCCGGAGGTTGAATTAATTGGCCTGGGTGCCAGAGACTCCCTCCGGCTGGAATCGGGCCTCTGTCTTTACGGCCATGATATGGATGTCAATACCACCCCTATTGAAGCGAGCCTGATGTGGGCCATCAGTAAAAATCGTCGTCATGATGGTGAGCGGGCAGGCGGCTTCCCCGGAGCCGAAAAAATTCTGCAGCAGATTGAGAACCGACAGGTGGCCACCAAACGCATTGGTTTGGTTGGCAGTAGTCGAGCCCCGGTTCGTGAAGGGGCAGAACTGGTTGATGATCTTGGTCAGCCTATTGGTCGGGTAACCTCCGGCACCTTTGGCCCAACAGTTGGGGCACCGGTTGCGATGGCTCTGATCAACGCTGATTATGCGGCATTGGGAACTGGAGTGTATGCACTGGTCAGAGGTAAAAAGTTGCCAATGACCGTCAGTAAAATGCCATTTATCGAACAGCGTTATTACCGGGGCTGATTGATATCTCATAATGACTGCCGACTTACAGTTGGCAGCTTTGTTGATTCATTATCCCTTCTGGTTCCCATATCAATATCACCATCCTCATTTCTATCGTTAGCCAATGCAATGAGTATCACTAATCCTTGATATTCAATAAAAAATCAAGGAGATAGGTCTTTTCCGGGGTAGAAAGTTAATATTTATTAGGAAATAATGCATAATCAACCTAAACAGAGTGCAATCAACAGCTGGCAACCTACTGGCTGCGATATGCACTGATTCATTTAGACCATGACCACACTCCTGACTCATTTATTTGCTGGGCAGGAAATTTGAGGTTTTTGGATCATACTTTCGTGCATGGCTGAGTTTGAGGAGCCCAGGGCTTGTTATGAAGCAGTTTACAGCCGTAAAAAAGAGAGAGACCAGCCTGCGTCACTGGTTAACGTTTTTAATTCCATCACTGATTGGTCTGTTGCTATTTGTCACTCCGGTCAGTATTAATGATGAATTTACCATCCCTGTTGCCCTGCTGGCCGGCGGGTTAAAAGCGCTGCTCAAAGACCAGCTGACCACCATCATTACTATTATTGTCAGCTTTACCGGATGCATCACCATCATTACCAAGCTGTTTCAGCCAAAAGCAATAATGACGCGGCCATTTCTTAACTCTCTGTTTGATATTACCCCACTCTGGTGCCTGGTAAGGGTTGCTGGCATGGTCTTTGTCCTTTCCAGCTTTTTCGAGTTTGGTCCGCAAGCCATCTGGTCAGGAGCCACTGGTGGCATGGTTTTAAATGACCTGATGCCGACCCTGTTTTCGGTCTTTATCTTTGCCGGACTTTTGCTGCCACTGTTAATGAACTTTGGCTTGCTGGAACTGCTGGGCACACTGATGACACGCATAATGCGGCCGGTATTCAATCTGCCCGGCCGTTCAGCTATTGACTGTATTGCCTCATGGCTGGGGGATGGCAGCGTTGGTATCCTGATGACCAGTAAGCAATATGAAACCTCCTATTATACTCAGCGTGAAGCTGCGGTGATCGGTACCACTTTCTCTGTTGTTTCAATTACCTTCTCACTGGTGGTGATTGCCCAGGTGGGTCTGGAACACATGTTTACCCGCTTCTACCTGACCGTCTGCTTTGCCGGGCTGGTTGCCGCTTTTATCGTCCCCAAGCTGCCCCCCCTGTCCAGAAAAAAAGACGTGTTCATCTGCGGAAAAACCCGCAGTGATGATGATGAAATTATTCCTCAGGGTACCAGTGCTTTTGCCTGGGGTCTGGAGCAGGCACTGGAGAAAGCCGCAAAAATCACCCATCCCATGAAGATCATTCAGGATGGTTGCAAGAACGCCATCGATATGGTGTTTGGGGTACTGCCAGTGGTGATGGGTATCGGTACCATTGCACTGATCATTGCCGAATACACCCCGGTCTTCCAGTACCTGGGCATGCCTTTTCTGCCGTTGCTGGAGTGGTTACAGATTCCTGAAGCCCAGGCGGCCTCAACCACCATGATGGTGGGCTTCACCGATATGTTCGTGCCCTCTATCCTGGCGGCATCCATTGACAATGATATGACCCGGTTTGTAATTGCGGCATTATCCCTGACTCAGCTGATTTACCTGTCTGAGGTGGGTGCTTTGCTCCTGGGAAGCAAGATTCCGGTCACCTTGTTTGAGCTATTTATTATTTTTATTCTAAGGACGCTGGTCACACTGCCCGTTATTGCCGCGATTGCCCACCTTATCTTCTGATACCGAAAAGTGAGCCTCAGATTGCTGAGGAGCCTGTCGGACGCTTAAGTCCGACAGGCTCCTGAGGCTCAGGTCCAAATCATTTAATCAGCCTGGCGACATCACGAAACTGTGGTGCGTCGGCAGATTTCATCAGTTCAAACAGCGCCATTTCAACGGTTGTCAGATCAGCCCCCTGGGCTGACATTTTATCCAGAGCCACCTCTTTGCTCTGTAATGTTCTTGATGAAACCCCATCAACCAGCACTTCTACCTCATAGCCTCCGGCAAGAAGATCCATCGCCGTCTGATAGACGCAGATATGGGTCTCTATGCCGGTCAACAACACCTGTCTGCCACCTGTCTGTTCAAGTGCTGACATAAAAGCAGGCTCACCACAGGCACTGAAGGATGTTTTTCTCACCGGGCTGAAGTCCGATAACTCATCAGCCAGTTCAGGAATTGTGCCTCCCAGCTTTTCCGGAACCTGCTCCAGCCAGAGAATCGGAATATCAAGCAATCTGGCCCCTTTAACCATGGTCACAATATTATCAAAGAGTGACTCATGTTCATGCATCAGGGTGGCCAGCTTGCCCTGAACATCCACAACCACGAGCACCGTCGTATCAAGATTTAACATACCTGTTTCTCCTGCCCCTTAGATCAATATTATTTTCGAAATCCCTTGGTCCTAGCACATGGTTTCAATGAGGTTGACGTGTACAATCTCCGTTCACCCTGAGCGGAGTCGAAGGGTGCTTGGCACGATCTATCAGAGTCCGGAGTTTCCGCCCTTCGACAGGCTCAGGACGAGCGGAGTGCGGAGGCGTCAAACTCATTGAAAACATGCATTAGATAATAACCGGAGCCAGCAGAAAACCAAAAATCACACAAAGCAGGATGCAGATCACTCCGGGTACAAAGAAAGGATGATTAAACACCATCTTGCCGATCCGGGTAGAACCTGTTTCATCCATCTCGACGGCTGCAAGCAAGGTAGGGTAGGTTGGCAAAACAAACAGGGCACTGACCGCAGCAAATGACGCGATAGCGGTCACCGGGTCAACAATCATCAGGGCTGCAGGCATCAGAGCCCGGGTCGTTGCGGCCTGGGAATACAGTAACATGGACGCCAGAAACAGTGCCAGGGCAAGCAGCCAGGGATAGTGATCAAGAATATCCCCGGCGGTCTCCTGAACATTCTCAAGGTGGGCACCAACAAATGTATTCCCCAGCCAGGCAACGCCCAGAACACAGATACACGCACTCATACCCGACTTGAAAGTCTGGGCATTCAGAATGTGATTGGTATCTATATGGGTAACCAGGGTAATCAGGCACGCTGCACTGAGCATAAAGGCAAAAATGGCGCTGTCTCTGGGCAGTACGGGATTGTCAATAACACCCACCTTATCGCTGACCAGCGTCGCATATACCACCACCGCCAGGATGCTCAGGCCAAAAATCAGCACGGACATCCTTGCCCCGGGCTTTATTCGATTATCCACAACCTCTGCAGGTTGAATCAGCCCTTCAGAGAGCTTGTGCAGATACACTTCATCTTTGTGCAGTTCACAGCCAAGGTAATTACACACCAGCGACGTCAACATCACGGCAACAAATGTGGTAGGAATGCAGATCAGGAGCAGATCCAGATAATCAACACCAAAGGGTTCCAGCATACCGCTGAATACCACCACAGCGGCGGAGACCGGAGAGGCGGTAATGGCGACCTGAGAGGCAATCACCGAAATACTCAGAGGTCGGGATGGGCGAATCCCATTCTCACGGGCAACAGCAGCAATAACCGGCAATGTTGAATAGGCCGTATGGCCTGTGCCAGCCAGCAACGTCATAAAGTAAGTGATAGCCGGTGCCAGGAACGTCACGTACTGCGGCCGCCTTCTAAGCAATTTATCCGCAATATATACCAGATAATCAAGCCCGCCAGCGACCTGCATGGCTGCCACAGCACCAATGACAGACATGATGATAAGGATCACATCCACCGGGATGGTGCCAGGATTCATCCCAAGCCCCAGGGTAAGCACCACAACCCCGACAGCACCGGCAAAACCAATACCAATGCTGCCCAACCGGGCTCCCAGGAAAATAAATGCCAGAACAATGATCAACTGCAACCAGGTCATGCCAAATCCCCTGAGAAATTAATCTTAAGTCAATGGATAGATAATTTAAGATAGCCTGAAAACGGCAAAAGACGTTTCAACACCGGTCAGGTGATGCTCAGAATCAGAACCGAAACAACCATCAGGAGGCATTACAACTCGTCCGGGGGAGGGAACTTGATACTGTGCATAGTATCTTCAATGTCAGACTCCCACATTGAGGGAACCACCCAGGACGTCAGAAAAACAGTGGCCATCAGGCCGGCTGTGAGCGGGAAGTAATTATTAATACCAAACTGCCCCATCAGCAGATAAGAAACGGAAGGGGTACCAATAAATGCCAGCCCGGGCACGAACCAGGAAAACAACCTGCGCGTGGTGAAGGTAATGACCTCACTTTTAGAGCGAACGGATGCCTCCGCTGCCAGACATAGGTTTTCGGTGTAAACCCGGAATGTGGTAACATTCGGAACCTGTTTGACCACCTTTTTACGCACCGTTCTGGTTCTCTCCCTGGGAGTCATTCTGTCACCCCGTGCGCCCCATACATAAGTGTCAGAATGCTGATAATAAATTTCGGTTTCATCTTCCTCTTCAACAACCTCAATATCTTTGCTGCCACCTTCGTGTAACATCACTTCACAATAATTCCAGGCGATGGGAACAGGCCCCATGGAAAAATACCCTTTCCTGTCTACCCTGATAATCTGACCACTTCTGAATGCACTTCGCTTTGATATGGTTTTATTCCAGTGATGCAGAAACGTTCGGTCAGACTCCTCATACCGACCTGTTCGTTTGAAAAAATCCGTCTCTTCAAATTCGACAACTTGATAGACGTCAGTTACCAGTTCCTTTGTTGCATAATAGAAATTGTACAGGGACGAAAACAGTGAATTTTCTTCATCCCATATCTCCAGCCTCGGCATAAAAGGTTTTACAACATCAATAACAATCAGTTCATTTTTGTGTTCCTCTGACATTTTGGTTCCCACTTCTGCCGTCTCTGCCCCGAGACGTTCCACCAGAACGGGATGATTATGATATTTATTGTCGGTAATGCCCGGACTGCGTACCTCAGAGCCCAGTTTAAAATCAGCAACAACATTCTTTACAACCCAGCCATAAGGCACGCCTGCAATAGCATAAGGCCAGTTTGTAGTCCCGGTATCTTCATTCAAAATATTATCAAAGGTACCGAGCATGACACTGTCCATATACCTCATATAGTGTTTACCACGGCGCACCGGATCTAACACGTGATGGTTGAAAACATCCTGATACTCCGAAGCAAAGTTGATAAAAGGACGGATCAGGAGGTCCATCATCAGGTCATTAAACAGGTAGTTACTATTATCAATGATCGACATGTATAGAGAGGTTGCATTCTTATTTCTGGATCGAATCAGATCCTGGTAATATTCACTGTCTGCATATTGTTTCTCCGGTTCGTTGCCTGCTTCATTTTCTTCAGCATCATCATCCAGATCTTCCTCAATCACATCGTCTTCATCATCCAGATCTCCCTCAATTAAATCGTCTTCATCATCCAGATCTCCCTCAATTAAATCGTCTTCATCATCCAGATCTTCCTCAATTAAATCGTCTTCATCATCCAGATCTTCCTCAATTAAATCTTCATCATCCAGATACATTGATGATTCTGAGATATTTTCAGTATGCTCATCTACGCCGGCCGTGGTATTAATGGCCAGTAAACTGAACATAAGAACAATTAAAAATGAGAAATCATGAACAACTCGATTCTGCCTCATCATACTCCCCGGAAAGCATTTTATTCTTTTCAGGTATGTCACCATTCAATAATGAAAGACAATTTCATCCCTTAAAAAAAGATAAATAATGTAATCAAATCGTAATAATCCGATTCACAAAAATCTTCAGCCCTTATGGGACAACAAACACGTAAATTTGTTCCATTAAAAAGTCCAAAGGCCGAAAAATACTGAGACACCTGTGCTGGGTGCAAACATTGAGTGGACGACAGCAGTAGTTATGTGCGTGAAAAAAATTTGCTGATAGAATGTCCCGACACGTTTAATAACAAGGCAAGAGGTCGATGGAAGCCACTAATCTTACCCCGGCTCCAGTGTGGAGAAGAGCTGCGGCCATGTTGTACGATTCTCTGTTAATCCTGGCACTGCTGTTTATGGCCGGTTTTATTAATCTGTTCATCCAGATACAGATTTTCGGTGATGAGCAACTGAAAACCATGACTGAAGAGGGCTACCAGCTTGGAGGCCCCTTTTTCTACGCCGCCCTGCTGGTCATCATTTACGGCTTCTTTGGCTTTTTCTGGACCCGGTCAGGACAAACCCTTGGTATGCAGGCCTGGAGAATAAAAGTGGTCAGCAGCGACAATCATTTGATCAGCCCATGGCAAAGCGTGATCCGTTTTCTGATTGCCATTCCGGCATTGTCGCTTGCGGGTATCGGGCTTCTCTGGGCACTGATCGACCATCAGCGGCGAAGCTGGCAGGATCTGGCATCGTCATCCAAAGTCATTCTTCTGGAAAAACCGGCAAAAAAAACCTGACCACAGTCTTCTAACATCTCAGTGCAGCTTCATAAATAAGCGGCACTGGTTACACTACCAGCAATAATATTTACAGACGACTGTTCACTGCTGCCTGCAGTCCGATACACATATACCGAAACATTTATTGGTATTTTTACCTATCCAGCATTAGAATGAAACCATCGTCATTCACCGACGACGGTGTACCAACAAGACTATCGATGGTTTTTAATAGCAGATAGGCTTTCATCAGGCAGTAAAAAGGGAGACTCCAGTATGAACACTTGGCTATTCGAACAGGTTGTATCTCAACTGGCGGAAGTCTTTCGTCGTTTATCAGGCAATCCGGAATCTTTCCACCACTCAGATCAACTGGAAGAGTGCAGGCTCTACTGCCCGGTCAAACGAACCCCACAAAAGCCTGTAAGAAGAACTCCCGGGCACCCTTTCCAGCGATAATCTCCATCCCCATCGTTCCCACGCCCTGCGTGGGAATGCATAAAGAAGCCTAAAGGATACGAACAATCTCCGTTCACCCTGAGCGGAGTCGAAGGGTGATTGGCACAGTCCTTTATTCAGGGCATGGAGCCTACGCCCTTTAGCCCTTTATGCAGCCCGCCTTAACATCACCGCACCCGCCAGCAGGCAGATGATGACTGGAATCATTACCGATAATACCGGCGGAAACCCGAATACCAGGCTGGATGGTCCCATCAGGTTCTGAACAATCATAAAGACAATGCCGGTGATCACCCCGGAGAAGATCCGCAATCCCATACTGACGGAACGCAAAGGACCAAAGACAAAAGAGATGCCCACAATAACCAGGGAGAGTATGGATAACGGCTGAAGCAGCTTTGTCCACAGTGCCAGATCATACTCTCCGGCATCCAGCCCCTGTGCTTTCAAGTACTTCGTATAAGTGAGCAGGCCGGATATGGGCAATGCTTCAGGTTTGACCACCACCACTTTCAACAGTGTTGTTGTCAGGCTGGTATCCCAGGGTTCAACCAGACTCTGCTCAGTAATAAACTGTTCATTCTTACGGCGTATGGTGGTGACATCCTCCAGCAACCAATGATCACCCTGATAGATTCCCCGTTTGGCAAAAGCGCTTTCCTGAAGCTTCATCTCATCATCAAACACATAACGACTCACGCCGTAAAGCACGCCGTTTGGCTCGACCGCATTGAAGTACATAAATTCATGGCCTTCACGATGCCAGAAGCCTTCTCCGGTGTATGTGCCATCAGCGGAGCGGGCTATCGCTTTTCTGGTCTCGCCAACCTGCTCGGCCATGGGAGCAAGATATTCGCCAAGCATCAATCCGGTAATAATCATGACCAGGGTGGGCTTCATGACTGCCCCCAGAATACGCCACAGCGAAATACCAGCGGCCCTCATAACCACCAGCTCACTGCTGGACGCCATGGAGCCCAGCCCCATAAGGCAGCCAACCAGTGCCGACACGGGAATCAGCTCGTACAGTTTTTTGGGTATCATCAACAGGGTATATATCAAAGCGTCCAGCGACTGATAGTTGCCCCTGACATCATCCAGCTGCCCCAGAAAAGCAAACAACGCTTCCAGAAATACCAGAATCAGCAGGACAATCACCGTTGCCCCCAGAACATTTCTGGATATGTAACGATCCAGCTTACGCATTTCCAGCCCTCCGGCGCGCCAGCCAGAGTTTACCCGGCTCAACAAGGTACAACAGCAAAGCAATCAGCAAGAAAAGAATATGAATCGGCCACAGACCAATATCCGGCGACAGTCGCCCATCCTCAATCGCGCCACGGCCACTCATTAATAAAGCCAGATACAGCAGATACAGCAATATTCCGGGCAACAGCTTCACATAACGCCCCTGTCTGGGATTAACCCGGGCCAGGGGCAATGCCATCAGCACCACGATGGGTATTAACAGTGGCAAAGAGATGCGCCACTGCAGCTCAGCACGATGGCCCGGGGTGTCGGACGCCAAAAGTGTCGCCGTTGGCAGAGCCTGCTCCTTGCTGATCTCTTTTCCGGAGCGGCGCTCTTCCATACGAAGGCCGTAATGTTCAAAGGCAATTTCCCGCAAAGGCAATGCGCCGGGCGTCAGGTCATAGCGGTAACCATCATCCAATATCAGATAGCGCTGCCCACCCTCTGCTGCATTGACTTCAAGGTTTGCCGTTTGCGCCAGCAGCAAGGTCATCGAACCTGTGTTCTTGCTATCCCCGTTACGGTTGGCGATAAAAACCCTGTTCATCTGCTGGCGGTCGTCGGTTAACGTCTCTGCATAAGTCACGCGCTGCCAGCCAAACTTCTGGAAACGTCCGGAAACCAGGGTATCAAACTCGGTCAGAGCGTCCTGCTCGACAAAAATGCTTTCAACTTTCTGTATTCCCCGGGGGGCAACTACCAGGCTTAACAGCGCAACCACCAGCATAACCCCGACCGCAGGCACCATGGTTATGCCTAAAAGTTGATGATGGCTGAGACCACAGGCGCTGAGCACCGTCATTTCGTTATCAACATACAGCCTGCCATAGGCGAGAATAATGCCCAGGAAAAGCCCCAGGGGCAGTATCATGACCAGAAACTCCGGGATCCGGTAAGCCATGATGGCAAAGAGAAAATCCGCTTTCAGTGTCCCGGTGGCCGCCTGTGCCAGATAGTTCACAAAGCGCCCACTCATGATAATGAGCAATACGACAGACGTCACTGCTAACATAACCTGCAGCATCTGTCTGGACAGGTAACGAAATATGATTAAAGGCATGCCTTGGTGAAATTCATCAAATCAAAACGAACAATTATACGTCAGTCGCCTTAAAAAACCGGTATAATCCCGGCCCGTCTGACAGAATCGTAGAATAAACATACAATTAACCCAATGACTTCTACGTTCTGATAGCCGTCTGGATAATGCCTGAATATCCCATATCCGGACTAAAGCGTCTGGTTGAATTGGCTTAACCGTATTATTATCCATGAAATCGGATAACTTGTCCCCTTGGAGAGACCATGGAATTTGTTGTTAAGAGTGGTGCTGCAGAAAAACAGAAAACTGCCTGCCTTATTTTGGGCGTCCACAAGAAAACGCTTCCCCCCTCTGCGACAGCCTTAGACTCGTTAACCGAGGGGTATCTTGCCGACATACTCAAACGTGGTGATCTGGATTTCAAGCCCGGCCACTCACTGATGCTTCTGCACAGCCGACATGCGCCGGTTGAGCGTCTGCTGCTGCTGGCCATGGGTGAAAATGATAAGCCATTAACAGAAGCCGGGTTTAACAAACTGACGGTCAACCTGGCCAGCCAATTGAAATCGCTGAATGCCAGGGAAGCAAGCATTGCCATCGAAGATATCAACGTCGAGGGCAAGTCACTGCACTGGATCACCCGTCAGTTGGTTGAAGCGATTGAATATGCATTTTATCAGTTCAGCCAGTTTAAAAACGACACCGGCAAAGGCGCTCTTTCGAAGATCAGTCTGAAGAAGGTGACACTGCTGGCGGACCGTAAGAATGCCGAAGAAGTGAAAGCCGGTCTGGCCCAGGGGCAGGCCATTGGTAATGGTCGGAATGTGGCCCGAACCCTGGGCAACCTGCCAGGCAATATCTGCCATCCAACCTACCTTGCCGATGAATCCAAAGCATTGGCGAAACAGCATGCCAAACTGACCACCAAGGTGCTCAATGAAAAACAGATGTCTGACCTTGGCATGAGCTCCCTGCTCTCCGTCAGTGCCGGTTCCGAACAGGAAGCCCGGCTGATCTGCATGGAGTACAAAAATGGCAAACGCGGTGCCAAGCCTCTTGTTCTGCTGGGTAAAGGGATCACCTTTGATACCGGTGGTATCTCCCTGAAACCCGGTGCCGCCATGGATGAAATGAAGTTTGATATGTGCGGTGCCGCCAGTGTATTCGGCGTCATGAATGCCATTATTGAGCTGGATCTGCCCATTAATGTTATTGGCATGGTGGCTGCGGCAGAAAACATGCCCAGCGGCAAGGCCACCCGCCCGGGGGATATCGTAACGTCCATGTCCGGCAAGACCATTGAAATTCTCAATACCGATGCCGAAGGTCGTCTGGTGCTTTGTGATGCCCTCACCTACGCAGAACGTTACAAGCCGGAAGCGGTGATCGATATTGCCACCCTGACGGGTGCCTGCGTCGTTGCCCTGGGCCATCACACCACCGGCCTGCTCAGTAATAATGAACCGCTGGCTGAAGAGCTGATCAGTGCTTCCAAAGAAGCCATGGATCGGGCATGGCAGCTGCCAATGGGTGAAGAATATGCTCGCCAGCTGGACAGCAACTTTGCCGATATGGCCAATATTGGTGGTCCTGCTGCGGGTACCATTACCGCAGCCTGCTTCCTGGCTAAATTTGCCGAAGCCTACCCCTGGGCGCACCTGGATATCGCCGGAACCGCCTGGCAATCAGGCAAGGAAAAAGGGGCTACCGGTCGTCCAGTGCCCATGCTGGTACAATACCTGCTGAATAAAATCTGATTGTTGCCAGTACTGATGACAGGCCCTGATCGATCAGGGCCTTTTTGTTTGCTCAGATTAGTTTATGATTTCCCCATGACCAGAGTGACTTTCTACCTTTTAGACAGCAATCTTGACAATAACGGGCAAAACGAACAGCAGTTTGCCTGCCGCCTTATCGACAAAGCATGGCGTGGAGGCCTGCCCATGCATATCCATACGGCGGATGAAAGCAGCTGCCAGTCCATGGATCAACTGCTCTGGTCATGGCGGGAGGATAGCTTTCTTCCCCATGGGATTATTTCACCCATCCAGGGCAATACCCCGGAAAGTGTACTTTTGGCCAGAGAGTCTCCCATCACCCTGGGGTTTGACCACCCTGCCGTAGCATCAAAGCGGTTGCTGATTAATCTCAGCCCTGAAGTTCCTCCATTCTTCAAAGACTTTGCCCGCGTTTGTGAAGTCGTGGTTCAGAACCCGGACCAGAAAGCGGTTTCCAGGGCGAAGTTCCGGGCCTATCGTCAGGCGGGTATAGAGCCAGAAGTACACAATATGTAGGCCCTGTCACCCCTTGCCAGCAGATACCGTTCACCCATAGTTTGTCTATCCTTTTTAATAAGAAAGCAGACACACATCGCTTTCAAATAAAAATTCTCTAACCATTGAACGGTAAAATAATGATGAAAACATTGAACGCAATGCTGGTCAGTCTGGCGCTGGCTGTACCGGCCACCAGTCAGGCTATGGATATTTATGCTTTTGCCCGGGGTGGGGCGGCTTATACGGCGATTAAAGATACTGAGGCTGTCAATCCTTTCATTGCAGTTGCGGCTGCTAATGCACCTTCTACTAACCCTGATGCATCCCAAGGCAGCATGGGGATAGCCAATCTGAATAACGATCACAGCGTTGCAGTTGGAGCATTTGGTGCCGGGTTTGTAGTTAACCCCAGTTTCCGTCTGGAGCTTGAAGGGTCTTTTCAGAAGGAATCTGATTATCAGATAGACGTAGCGCTCGGTTGGCAAGTAAACACTGGTCCATTCAATACAACACTTCTTGGCACTGCATATAACAAAATCAATATTGAATCTGATGTCTACATGCTGAAAGCCTATTACGACATCCCCCTCAACAAGCATGTAGTTCCCTATCTTATGGCCGGTGCAGGCTATGCAAAGAACAAGACATCCGGTGTACAGACCTTTTCAGACAACGCCAACTGGAATGAAAAATGGGATGACCACAGAAACAATGAAATGGCCTGGACAGTAGGTGCAGGAATTTCCTATATATTCAGTAAACACCTTGCCCTGGATCTTGGGATAGAACATCGCAACCTCGGAGACTGGGAACTGAAAAACCTGCCGACTACCGGTGACGAGTCTCTCAAGGGCAAGCTGGAATCCACCACACTGCTGATGGGCCTGCGTTACCACTTCTAACTATCCCTCACTAATATTTCTGCACAGGCCGCAGTAAGCTCCTGTGCAATACCCCCTCCAAAACACCTTCTTAAGACAAGCCAGGCCAATAAAAGCCAAACTCCCGTCTATAATCATCGTGGCATGCTGAATTTCGGTCATCCCCGTAGTGCAATTTAAGAGGATTGCGCTAATATAGCGCGCTTTTTGGCACATCGGTCATAATCTTCAGGCAAAACACTGCGGGGAAGCGTATGATTGAGATGGCCCGAGTAGCCTGAGAACCTGCTGTTCGATACAGAGGCTCTCTCACCGTAAACCATTTTCAAAATACAGTCCGCCGGTCCATCTCCGGCCTACGCACCGCCCGGGCGGTAACGTATAATGGCGGTCTGTCAGTCAGGCAAGGTTAGTAGTCAAATATGACGAGTTTCGTTTCTGGGCAACGCTGGATTAGTGATACTGAGACCGAACAGGGGCTGGGCACTGTGCTCACCTTTGACAGTCGAATGGTCACCCTGCTGTTTCCTGCCACCGGGGAAACCCGGCTTTACTCCATAAACAACTGCCCTCTGACCCGCGTTGAGTTCAACCCCGGAGATCGTGTCGAAAGCCACGAGGGCTGGATTATGCTGGTCACCGAGGTGATTGAGAAAGATGGCCTGCTGACCTACTGCGGAACCCTCCCTGACGGAGAAACACGACAGCTGCCAGAAGCCGAGCTGGGCAACCATATTCGCTTCAACAAGCCACAGGACCGGATGCTGGCGGGTCAGATTGACCAGAACAGCAACTTTACCCTGCGTTACAAGACACTCCAGTATAACTACGGTCTGCGCAAGTCCCCGATGCGCGGCCTGATTGGCCCACGCACCAGCCTGATTCCCCACCAGCTGCATATTGCCCGGGAGGTTTCCCAGCGCCATGCGCCACGGGTTATGCTGGCCGACGAAGTGGGCATGGGTAAAACCATTGAAGCCGGCCTGATACTGCACCAGCAACTGATTACCGGCCGTGCCAGCCGGGTGCTGATTCTCTTGCCGGAAAGCCTGGTACACCAGTGGCTGGTGGAGATGCTGCGCCGTTTCAACCTGCGTTTCAGTGTTTTTGACGAAGAGCGCTGCCGTCAGTCTCCGGATGAAAACCCGTTCAATACCGAGCAGCTGATTATCAGCAGCATCGGCTTTCTATGTCATGATGACGAACGCCGCAAACAGGCACTGGAAGCGGACTTCGACCTGTTGATTGTGGATGAAGCCCATCACCTTATCTGGTCTGAAGAAGAGACCAATGCGGAATACCGCTGTGTTGAAGCGCTGTCCCTGCAGATTCCGGGACTCCTGCTGCTGACCGCGACGCCGGAGCAGATGGGTGCCAAAAGCCACTTTGCCCATCTGCGTCTGCTGGACCCGGACCGCTTCCATGATCTTGCCGCCTTTGCCGCCGAAGAAAGCCGTTATGAGCCGGTGGCAGAGGCGGTTCAGGAACTTCTGAACAATAACAATCAGACGCTCCCTGCCAAGGCAAGGGACCATCTGATCAGTTTCCTTGGAGAAGACAGCAAGTCGCTGATTGATATCCTTGACCAGGGTGATGAAGAGGCTCGAAACACTGCCCGAACCCAGCTGCTGCGCCGCCTGCTGGATCGTCATGGTACCGGCCGCGTGATGTTTCGTAATACCCGGGCAGCCGTTGGCGGATTCTCTGGTCGAGCGGCCCAGGGCTACCCCCAGGTGCTGCCGGAGCTGTACGAAATCGCCCTGGAAGAAGAGTCCAACTACCGCCATAACCTTTATCCGGAGCTGGCTTATCAGGCTCAGATCCGTGTCGATGATATGGATCCCTGGTGGAAAGTCGACCCCCGGGTAGACTGGCTGATGAACCTGCTGAAACTGCTGAAGAAAGAGAAAGTACTGGTTATCTGTGCCAATGCCAATACGGCACTGGACCTGGAAAATGCCCTGCGCATACTGTCCGGCATTCCGGCAGCGGTTTTCCACGAAAACATGAGCATTATTGAGCGGGATCGTGCTGCGGCCTTCTTTTCCGAAGGAGAGCATGGTGCCCAGGTACTGGTGTGTTCAGAAATTGGCAGTGAAGGACGTAACTTCCAGTTTGCCCACCATCTGGTGCTGTTTGATCTGCCCGAACATCCCGACCTGCTGGAACAGCGTATTGGCCGACTGGATCGTATTGGCCAGACTGAAGCCATCAAGATTCACGTGCCCTATCTGTCTGGCACCGGTCAGGAGGCACTGTTCCACTGGTACCAGCTGGGATTGAACGCTTTTGCCGATACCTGCCCTGCCGGTAGTATGGTGCAGATGCAACTGGGTGAAGCGCTGTTGCCTTATCTGCAACCGGGCAGCCAGGCCTCCACAGAAGCCATGGATACCCTGCTGAACCAGGCAGCCCAATTGAACCGGCAACAGATGGAGCACCTTCATAAAGGCAGAGACCGATTGCTGGAGCTGAACTCCCGGGGCCTGATCTCCAATGAAGATATGATCAACGACATCGAAGAGCAGGAACAGCCAAGACAGCTCAAGCGGTTTATGGAGAAGTTGTTCGAAGGCTTTGGTGTTGAGGCGGAAGACTATTCCAAACACTGTCTGGTGATTCGCCCGGGCAGCCACATGATCACCACCTTCCCCGGCCTGCCGGATGATGGCATGACCGTCACCTTTGACCGGGACATGGCACTGTCCAGAGAAGACATGCACTTCCTGACCTGGGAGCATCCCATCGTTGCCGAAGGCATGGACATGGTGCTGACCAGCGAGCTGGGGAATACCTCTGTGGCTTTGCTCAAAAACAAAGCCCTGAAGCCCGGCACCATGCTGCTGGAAGCGATTTACGTGGTAGAAACCAGCGCCGACCGAACTCTGCAGCTGGACCGCTACCTGCCAGCCACACCGATCCGCTGTCTGATCGACCCGGGGTTCAATGACCTGTCCGAAAAAGTGGCGTTTGATACCCTGAACGCCCAGCTTCAGCCTTTGAAACGGGGTGTTGCCAAAAAACTGGTGAATGCCCAGCGGGCACCCTTTCTGGCCATGCTGGATAAAGCCGAAGGGTATGCCAAAGATCGGGTACAACCCATCGTTAATCATGCTTGCCAGAACCTGCTGACCGATGTCACTGAAGAGATCAAACGACTGGCGGCGCTTAAAGTCGTTAACCCGAACGTCCGTGGTGAAGAGATTGAATATCTGAAAAACCGTGCAGCCCTGGGGCATCAGGCACTGCAGAGAGCGGTTCTTCGACTGGATGCGCTACGGATTATGATTGCTGGTTAATATTTTTCTTTTGGCTTCTATCTAACTTTTTACTCAGTCTGAGGGTCCCGCCTGCTGCCCGCACAAACGTTTCCGGCTTTTCCGGTGGCGGGCAGCACTAGGAGCCTGTCGGACTTAAGACTGTCCTACTGCGGTTGCGATAAATTGGTCTAAAAATTCCTGCTTCTTCGTCAAATAGCCCCGCTATTCTCCTCAGAAGCAGAAATTTTTATCCTCAATTTCTCGCAATCCTCGCTACGGGGTCGCCTAGACGGACGCTTAAGTCCGACAGGCTCCTAGTCAATATTATTAAAAATGATAGTTCTTAGATGCTGTCTATTTCCACCAGTCTCTGAATTAACTATACCCAGCCGGCTTTTTCATTTCTGCATACTTTTTGATAGTGTCGCAGAAGTCTTTTGTAATTTCTCCAAGAGGCTCATTGTGTGGGGTAAATTGATAATAATCAAATAACAGCTGCATTGTTTTCAGGAAAACTAACAAGTTATCACTGCCAATAAAATCTTTAAGAATACAATCACTCATGCGGGAACGAAAAGTTTCGCGCAATGCAGCACTATTAGGTGAATATTTTAATAAAATATCAATTTTGTGATAATCTTTTTTTCCATCCTCATGCTGTAGTTTTTGTATTTCCTTCAGAAGGAAAATTGCATTTTCCTTCTCGCTGGAATTGTGATCAAGTCCTTCTGATTTATCAAGTAACGGATCAACCAATCCCTCACTAAGAATTTTAACTGAGTTGTGCCACGCATCCAGTTGCCGTTTCGTTTCCTCTGCAAACTCACTACCCCCATAAAATGTATCACAATCCCCGTTAGTCTTTTTGAGAATATCCTTTCCAAAATCATTCAATTTTGGTGAAAAGATGTTCAACTCCCTTTTTCTTACGGATGGAGGAAGTTCACTATCGTGATAATAGCCTGTAAAAGCAGTTAGCCTGGCGTTAAAGTCATCTACCAAACTATTCAAATGAGTAATTAACTCAAAGCTTTTATGATTAGCAATCAGTTTCTCCATCGGACTTATCGTTACAGCCCTGGTCTCAGAGGAATTTTCAGCAAGGGTCGTCACCCCTCGTTCTCTAAAGGGTTTTTCTTGAAAACTCGACATTTCATCAGGGAACTCATTATTTATAAACCTCAACATTCCTTGAATAGCTTCGCTGCATTTGCCTTTGTCAGACATCTTTAACGCCTTGACATTGTTTTGAAAGGCTTGAGAGACGGTAACAGTTACTAAAGCTGAGCTGTCAGACACCGTCTGAACTGTGCGGATATTGGAGGCATACTGATTTCTGCCGGTAGTAGTTGCAGGATACATGTTAGTATTCCCATATTTTTGTGAGTTAAAAGATATTCAGGATTGACCATAAGATGCAGTCAATGCCGGATTTTTCTCTCAGGAAAAGACTGTCGGCGAATATGCTTTTTCAGTTGAGCCCAGCACTTTATGGGCCTGACGTTCTGAAATTACGGTTTCTGTTGCCAGATCCTTCAGCCGTTCAAAGCGGGCCAGTACAAAACCTTCCAGGCTCCACGGATCCACTTCCTTCACCAGTCATTGAATTAATAATCGAACCCAGTCGGCTTCTTCATTGCTGCATATATTTGGATAGATTCACAGAGCTCATCTGTAATTTCACCAAGAGGCCCTTCGAATGGTATAAAATGATAATAATCAAATAACCGCTGCAGGGTTTTCTGGAATAGCATCAGGTTACCACTACCAATGAAATCCGAGAGAATTAAATTACTCAAGCGGGAACAAATATTCTCCCGTGGTGCTTTTTTAGTTAAATATCTTAATATACCATCAATCTTGAAATAATCATTTTTCCCAACATTTTGCTTTAGTCTTTGTATATCATGCAGAGTGGAAAGTGCTTTATCCTTCTCTCTGGAATTGTGATCGGGTCCCTCTGGACCATCAAGTAACGGATCAAGCAATCCCTGACTAAGAATTTTTACCGAGTTGTGCCATGCATCAAGCTTCTGCTTTGTTTTTACTACGGTTTTACTATCCGCGCGAACTCTTTCACAACCCTGGTTAGTCCTTTTGTGAATATCCTTGCCAAAACCTTCCAATTGCTTTGAAAACCTTCTCGAACCATCTTCTCTCAAGTGTGAAGAAATTTCATTATCTTGTGAATATTTTATAAAATATTTTAAGTTATTATTAAATTCTTCCACCATACTATTCAAATCAGTAATTAATTCAGGGCAGTTATGATCATCAACTAATTTTTTCATCGGACTTATCGATACAGCCCCAGTCTCAGAGGAGCTTTCAGCAAGGGTTACCCTTCGTTTATCCAAGGTTTGTTGAAATTTCGGCAGTTCATTAGGGAACTGATCATGTATAAACATCAACGTTTCTTGAATAGTTTTGCTGCGTATTTCCTCAGGCAACGACGTGATATGGGTTTTAAAGGATTGAAAAACGGCAGCAGTTATTAATGCTGAGCTGCCAGACGGCGGCTGGGCAGTGTGGGTAGCTGGCTGAGCTGTGTGGGTAGAGGGGACAAACTTATAGTCGGTAGTTGCAGGAAACATGTTAGTGTTCTCATACTTTTATGAGTTAAAAGATATTAAGGATTGACCATAAGATACAGTCAATGCCGGACTTTCTCTCAGGATAAGCCTGCCAATAACTTCCTTCATTTTTCCACCCTGCCAGCTTTAAACAAGTGGCAGAGCCTGATTTAGTCAGACTCATTCCAAACGGAGATCAGTAATTATTTCATTACGATCTTTTTGACCAGCAGCCTTATGATAAGTTCCAACTTTTCATACGATCAGTCAAAATATCAATGTGACTCAACCAATTCCCTCATGATCAGGTTGCGAATTCCCTCTACAAACTTTACGAGGACTCTCTTGCCAGATGTATACCACCATACTGTCGTTAGCCCGTGTTTGTTTCCAGTATGGATGTTTAAGCAAATCACATGGCCCAACCCTTTTACCAACAGGCTGGGCAGTGGTTAAACTTTAAAAAATCAAGCTCTGCCCATGCGCATCAGAATTTCTTCTTTAGCCTGCAGACGCTCCAGCGCTTTCTGCTCTTCCTCTTTCTGACGCATCAGCTCATTAAACTCCATGCGCGCCTGCTGGGCCAACTCAGAAGCAGCCTGCCGCTTCTCATTGGCCTCAATGGCAACCCGGGTTAATCGCTCAACTTCCTCCAGCAATGGGGCAGGTGCATCCCCCAGATCAGACCCCGTTGCACCACGAGCCATAGCCTCCCGGCGAATCTGTTTTTTCAGTGCAGCCAGCGCTTCATGGGCCTGACGCTCTGCAATTACGGCTTCTGTCGCCTGATCTTTCAGCTGTTCAAAGCGGGCCAGTGCAGAACCTTCCAGGCTCCATGGGTCCACTTCCGGCAGTTCTTCAATATTGATGGTGGGTTCTTCGTAGCCTTCCTGGCGGGAGATATCCAGCATGGTGGCTTTCACCGCAGAAATCATCAACATCACCGCAATCACCAGCAGCGGCAGACCACCGACAATTGCTGCCGTCTGCAAGGTGGCCAGACCACCCATAAACATCAGCACAGAAGGCATCAGTGACAAAGTGAAAGCCCAGAACAGGCGGTTCCAGCGCATGGGGTCTTCAGTCACATTAGTCTGGACAACTGACGCGAGAATAAAGGAGATGGAGTCAAAGGTAGTCGCAGTGAAGATAATACACAGCAATGTGAACAATACGATAACCACGTAACTGAACGGCAGCTGTTCAAGCACACTGAATATAGCGGTTGTTGGGCCTTCAGTATTGAGAATACCCACAACATCCAGTTGACCGGAAAGCTGCAGGGACAGACCAAAGTTACCCAGTACGATAAAGTACACCGCACACCCCAGGGAGCCACAGAAAATCGCACCGCCGACCATCTGTTTAATGGTTCGCCCTTTGGAAATACGGGCTACGAACAGTCCCATACTGGGTGCATATACCAACCACCAGGCCCAGTAGAAGATGGTCCAGTCCTGAGGGAAGTGGGTATCTTCAAAGGTGCCATAACCACCGAAAGGTTCTGCCCAGGTGGCCATGACGAAGAAGTTGGACAGCATCCGCCCAATGGAGTCCAGACCCGTCTCCACCATAAACAGCGTAGGCCCCACCACCAGGACAAAAGCCAGCAGACCCAGGGCTCCCCAAAAGTTGATATTGCTCAACAGCTTGATACCACCGTCCATTCCCTTGTACGAGGAATAGGCGAATAGTGCCGTACACACCATCAATACCCCAATCTGGGTGCCATTGGTGGATGGAATACCGGTCAGGTAGGTAATGCCCTCATTGATCAAAGGTGCCGCCAGCCCCAGCGTGGTGGCAGCACCACCGAGCAGGCCAAAAATAAACAGCACGTCAATCACCTTGCCCAGAGGTCCTTTACTGCGGGCTTCTCCCAGCACCGGCATCAGGGCAGCTGATACCTTCAGAACCGGGTTTTTGCGCACATGAAAAAAGTAGGCAATAGGAATGGCCGGAATCATATAAATGCACCAGGCAACAGGCCCCCAGTGGAAGATACCGTAAGTGGCCGCCCAGCGAACCGCCTCTTCACTGCCCGAGGCCAGCTGAAAAGGCGGTGACTGATAATAGTAGGCCCACTCAATACAACCCCAGTAGAGAATACTGGCACCGATGCCACCACAGAACAACATGGCCGCCCAGGAGGTGGTCGAATACTCCGGTTTCTCATCGGCATCACCCAGCTTGATCTGGCCAATATCGGAAAATACCACGTAGGCCATAAACACCACGGCAGCCAGCCCCAGGCCCAGATAAAGCACCCCCATTGTGTCCGTCATAAAGGTTTTTGCGATGGCAATCCAGTGAGCGCCCTCATCCGGAAACAGTGCCAGCGGTATAACCACCAAGATCAACAAAATAACCGCACCAAAAAAGGTCGGCTTATCAACAAGCTTAAAATGCTCTTCCATAATCTTTGGTCTTCAATAATGAACAGCCGTTGCAGCTGTGAAAACAATAGTTATCAACTTTAAACAAAAAGGGACGTTAATTTTTTTTGGCTACATGTTCATGGTAAACATCCTGCCTGATATGCCATTCAAACCGGTCATTTATGCACCGGAGTTTCCGAAGAGATAATAAGCATAAAGACCTACAAAATCTACGGAAATATCCATTATTGAGCATATTGGATAGTTTCTGACACTCGCCTCCTGTCGGGGAAAGAATCGGTCTATCCCAACAAGAGTACAACTATTCAGCCTGGTAGCCTGCCTTACCGACAGTGATCTGGAATTATGTAATTATTTTATTATGTTCAGGGAACCCTCCTGTTTTTATTTTGTCCTACCAGATAAACAAGTAACGGTATGACTTATGATTCCTCCCTCTTCTTCTCTAACATCTTCGTTCATTGCCGGTGCTGGCCAGTCGCCAACAGAGCCGAACCAGCCGGAATCTATCTCTGGTGATTCTGTTGAGCTAAAGTTGTCCTCTGATGATGATTTTTATCTTTTATATGTTGGTTCTTACACTTCTCCGGGAACTTTAAAGCGAGAGACAATTGAACAATTAAACAAAGATCATCCGGGAATATTCAATGGCCTTGAAAATCCAGATGATTTATTTAATGCTGATCCCGTTAAATACCAGCCATTGGCAAAGTTAATTTATGATACTGATTACAGGGACCTTGAAACCATTTTGGACCCTGATATTGGCGAGCCTTGTTGGTCCGCCCAGAAAATGCTTTATGGTGAATACCAAGGTGATTTTTACAAGTTTGAGGGAGACTATGAAGGAACACAATGGGTTAGGGTTCATAGTGATAAGTATCAGCTTATGAAAAAAAATAAACAATTTGTTGCTCAACTGAGGGAATTTTTGTTTGATCAAAGTATGAGCAATGATGATAAAGTTGTGAACTTACAGATGCTTTTTCCTCCAGTCGACCAAAGTGGGGAAGATATAAGTGCTGATCAACTACGTGAGAATATGGATTTACTTTTTCGCAACACTTTCAAGCAAGCTCAACAGCGAGCCATTAATTCTGGCTTTAAGCCATAAGTTGTGACAAAAAGAAATGGCCATTGAACGACGGTTTCTATAGGTATTTTCAGACATCAGGGAAGTGCTGATGGCTTTATTCAATATAAGAGCAGCGTCCATCCAGCTGCCGCCCTCTGCAAGAACGCGGGAAACACTATTTCTGACTAAGGATATTTCCGGACACTCAATCAGTGAGCATTCAGACAGGCAGTCAGCCCCGATAGAAGTCCGCCTCCCCCTCAGGGCGATTTTTAAACCGCCGATGAAGCCACATATACTGCTCAGGATGCTTACGAATTTGCTGCTCGACAAACTGGTTAACCTGCAGCGCATCCTGAAAGTCGTCACCGGAAGGAATCCCTTCCAGGGCACAATGCAATTGAACCCGGTAGCCTTTGGCACCAGCCAGCCGGGTCACCGTCATGGGAATCACTTTCGCCCTGCCCGCTTTGGCAAGGCGTGAGGTACTGGTAATGGTCGCTGCGGGAATACCGAAGAAAGGCACATAGAGTCCATTTTTGATGCCATAGTCCTGGTCAGGAGAGTACCAGACGGTTCTGCCCGACTTTAATGAGCGCAGCATGCCACGAACATCCTTCCTTCTCAGCAACTGGCTGCCAGGATCAAAACGGTGCCTTAAACGACGCTGAACGTATTCAAAGACCGGGTTCCCATGCTCTCGATAGGTGGCATCCACACTGTGGCGCTGGGTAATCAGGCGACCTGCCAGTTCTATGGTGGTGAAATGCATAACCATCAGGAGGGTGCCATCATCAGACTTCAGGTTTTCCAGCCCCTGATAAGAAACGATGTTGTCCAACCTGCCGGCAGGCCACCACCAGGCGATGGTAACCTCCATAACACCAATGCCGACTGACTCAAAGTTTTTCTTCAGCAGTACCTCTCTTTCAGCCTGGCTCAACTCAGGAAAACACTTCTCCAGATTCACCCGGGCAACATGAACACGGTCACCCGCTACATGGTAAATGATACGTCCAAGCCATCGTCCCAGTTGGAGAAGCCAGCGATAAGGCAATAGCGAAGGAATAACGGTAAGCCCGATCACCAGCCAGGTAAGCCAGTACTTCGGGTGCAGATAGGCCCGGCGAAAGACGTCGTCTGCACGGGCATCAGCCTGCTTGTTAACATCAGGGTTTTGCGACATATAGGTTAATTCAATACTTGTATCTGAACGTTGAGTTCTCTACGCTACATTCTGTTGTATAAAAAGCTGACCATTTAATCTGCTGACTCTCGTCATACAAAGTCGTTATACACAACCAGAGTTGTACTTTATGACCCTTCAACTGCAAACCGGTACTGCAGCTTTCAAGATGACCGGTGGTATTTATACACTGACTACTCTTGAATTGCATTCTACCAATCCTGCGGATATCACCAATCAGCTGGAGAACATGACGCGCAAGGCACCCAAGTTTTTCCAGCAGACACCTGTCATCATCGCCTTCGACCAACTCAGCCCGGAACAACCACCGATTGATCTTTACCAATTGCGCCATAGCCTGCAACAGTTTGGCCTGATCCTGATTGCTGTTCGCGGCGGCCAGGAAAGCCATAAACAGGACGCCATGATGGCAGGCATTCCCTGGCTCCCGTCACCAAGGCAACGGAACCGGTCAGAAGAAAATTCTGCTGCTCATGTGGAAAGCCATGTTGAAACCAATGTGGTCATCATGCAGAAACCCCACACCGCCAGTCCCGCTGCAGCAGAGAGTGCCAACCAGACGCAAACATCACCAGTCATTCATAAGACCACGCTTATAGAACATCCGATCCGCTCTGGTCAGCAGGTCTATGCCGAGGGCGACCTGGTCATTACCAGCCCGGTGAGTTCCGGTGCAGAACTTCTGGCCGCCGGTAATATACACGTCTATGGTCCATTACGCGGCCGGGCCCTGGCAGGTGTCAATGGTAATACTGACGCCCGTATTTTCTGCCTGCAGTTTGAAGCCGAACTCATTTCCATCAACGGTCAGTATAAAATGCCCTCAGCAGCCAGTAACAGTGATCCCCTCTGGGGCGGCAGTGTTATTGTATCCCTCGAGGCACAAAGCTTGCACATAAAGAAACTTTAAGAAATACTGGACAATAGTTCAGTTCTTGATTTATGACAGGATTTCACCTTGGCTCGTATTATTGTTGTGACTTCTGGAAAAGGTGGCGTTGGAAAAACCACCACCAGTGCTTCCATTGCAACAGGATTGGCTCTTAAAGGTCACCGGACAGTTGTCATTGACTTTGACGTAGGCCTTAGAAACCTGGATCTCCTGATGGGCTGCGAGCGTCGTGTCGTGTACGACTTTGTCAACGTAATTAACGGCGAGGCCGAGCTGCATCAGGCGCTGATCAGAGACAAGCGCACAGAAAACCTGTCCATTCTGCCAGCATCCCAAACCCGGGACAAAGAAGCCCTTACCCATGCAGGGGTTGAAAAAGTCCTGAACCAGCTGGCAAAAGACTTTGAATACATCATCTGTGACTCTCCGGCAGGCATCGAACACGGTGCCCTGATGGCCCTCTACTTTGCCGATGAAGCCATTATTACCACAAACCCTGAAGTGTCGTCCGTCCGGGACTCTGACCGTATCCTGGGTATTTTGCAAAGCAAGTCCCGTCGTGCAGTCGAAAACCTTGAACCCGTCAAAGAGCATCTATTGCTAACCCGCTACAATCCTGAGCGGGTGACACGGGGAGAAATGCTCAATATTCAGGATGTCGAGGAAATTCTGGCGATACCGCTGATTGGCGTAATTCCCGAGTCCACCTCAGTCTTGAAAGCCTCCAACCAGGGGGTACCCGTCGTATGCAATACCGACAGTGATGCCGGTCAGGCATACAACGATGTGGTAGCGCGCTTCCTTGGGGAAGACATACCACACCGTTTTCTCGAACCCGTCAAAAAAGGGTTCTTACAGCGCATGTTCGGAGGAATAGGATGAGTCTTATGCAGCTATTCCGCTCACGCAAAGAAGATAACAGCGCCGCGATTGCCAAGGAAAGGCTGCAGATCATAGTAGCCCATGAACGAAGCAGTCGAAGTGGGCGTGATTTTCTGCCAGCCATGGAGCGGGATATTCTTCAGGTTATTCAAAAATACATAGAGGTCCAGCAGGAGTGTATTGACATCAAGCTGGACTCTCAGGATGGTTGTTCTATTCTTGAGGTCAATGTACAGCTGCCGAACTAGGAGGCTGACCGAGAATAGCGCCCGTCTAGGCGACCCCGTGGCGAGGATGGCAGAGAATTGAGGATAAAAAGTCGGAAATTTTTAATGAATAGTGGTTCTATTTGCTAAAAATTTCCGACTTTTTAGGCCAATTTGCTGCCACCGCAGTAGGGCAGTTTATTCCTGGACAACCTCTTGATCCCTCGTAAAATGAAGTCAAACATATTTTTTTGTGAGATCACTACCTATCGCTTCAACCCGGTCAAAAGCCCAAAAGCAATTTCCGGCCCAGCCAACCGGCATTAATGAGCGAACAGAAGGTAACGCCCACAGCCGCTATTTCCTGCAAAGTATGACAGTGAAAGTTTTGAGTGCCGAGCCTACCGAAATATACAGATATTACATTACTGACTTTCGAGACACACCTTTCGGCGAGGGCCACAAAAAGATTAACAGCTACAACACCGGCATTATAGTAAGCCAGCTGCTCAAGGTCGGTGGCAAGAAAGAAACCAGAATACATAAACGCGAACACAAACCCCCTTCGTTCGCGTAGGGTTTTGTTGAATTCATCCTTCAACGCATTGATAAAACTGACGTCAGGTTTCGGTAGAACAAAATTTTGCCTGCATAAAGGGCAACTTGAGTCCCTTTCTCGCCATTTGATAATGCATGAACGGCCGAAGGCGTGCCCACACTTCAGGGTAGATAATGCATGGTCAGGCTCTTGGGAAAAATCCTCAAGGCAAATGAGGCAATGGTTTTCAGCCGATGTTTGAGGGAACATGCTTATTTCATTGATTTGGGTAAATTCATTCGTATTATTCTTTTTAGACAGAGCAATCAACAACAAGCTCATACAGCCACTTACTTTAGTGGGCTCATGCAGCATTATCCAACCCTGAAACAGGTCAGTTTCAACAATGAAATAAAACCTATCTTTGTAGTAAGATCACCGCTTACATTGCAAGGTAGCGCCATGAGCAAAGAACACTTTAATCAGGAGCTTATCCAGTTCCTCAATGCTTCTCCGACCCCTTATCATGCAGTAGCCACCATGGTGGCCAAACTACAGGAAGCAGGCTTCCAGCCATTGAGCGAGTCCGAATCCTGGTCTCTCAAAGAGGGCGGAAAATATTACGTAACCCGTAACGGATCATCCATCATTGCCTTTACCATGGGCAAACCTGAGCTGGGTGCCAGAATGGTAGGAGCGCATACCGACTCGCCCTGCCTGAAAGTAAAACCTCAGCCAGAGTTAAATAAGCACAGCTATTTTCAGCTGGGTGTTGAGGTTTATGGTGGTGTCCTGTTAAATCCATGGTTTGACCGTGACCTTTCCCTCGCCGGCCGTGTCCAATACCTCAACGATCAGCAACAACTTTGCCAGCAACTGATCAATTTTGAACGTGCAGTCGCCATTATCCCCAGCCTGGCTATTCACCTGGACCGCGAGGTCAATAGTGGCCGTGCCGTCAATCCACAAACCGATATCCCACCGATCCTTTTTCAACTGGCCGATGGCGAAACCGTCGATTTCCGTGAACTGCTGAAACAAGAGCTGATACGTCAAGGGCACAGCGACTGTCAGCAAGTGATGGAATACGACCTCTCTTTCTATGACACCCAAAGTGCTGCCGTTATTGGCCTGAACGGTGACTTTATCGCCAGTGCCCGCCTGGATAATCTGCTCAGCTGCTATGTGGGTCTGGAGTCTCTGCTCAATCATCAGCCATCAGACACCACAGCCCTGTTGGTATGCAATGACCATGAAGAGGTGGGCAGTGTCTCAACCACCGGAGCCCAGGGGCCTTTCCTGAAGAGCGTACTGGAAAGAATGTATGGCACCGGTGAGGCACTGACCCGGGCCATGAACCGCTCCATGCTGATTTCAACGGATAATGCCCACGGCATCCACCCCAACTATGCCAGCAAGCATGACGAGCATCACGCACCGAAACTGAATCATGGGGCAGTCATCAAAGTCAACGCCAACCAGCGTTATGCCACCAATGATGAAACCTCGGCCCTTTACCGCACCCTTTGCCAGGCCAGCGGCAGCAAAGTTCAGCACTTTGTTACCCGTACCGATATGGCCTGTGGCAGTACCATTGGCCCACTGACTGCCGGTGTGCTGGGCGTACGCACACTGGATCTCGGGCTGCCAACCTTCGGCATGCACTCAATCAGAGAGCTGGCCGGGAGTGAGGATGCCTTTGAACTCAGCAAAACCCTGGCCCATTTTATGACCCTGGCCAAACTGCCATTCACTGAATAATTAATCATCAGCTGGCTCTTGAACGAGAGCCAGCAAACTCTCCGGACATCCCGTTTTATTGACAAAACACAACGCGAAGCCCCGTCATACGTACAATTTCAGACTCCAATTATCCGGCCGATATTGCTAACCTCGATCATGTCATCAGACCAGCCAACATTGCAGGCAACCCCATGAAACCCGAAGCCAACAACCGGCCAACACTGCGCTCAACCTCAAATTCCAGTAACGCCTTTTCACTTCATCGCAGTAAGATTAATTCGGTCAAGCCGTTGCTAAAGGCTTCTGCAACACTGCCTGCGGCAAAGTCATTTGATGAGACTGGCGGCTATATCAAAGGTTATAACTAATACCAATTCCACCTTCTAAATATGAACTGCGCAGCCATTTTGAACAGCTGGATCTTCGTTGGAATTCCTCGCAATAGCCCTGCTATTACTCGTCATTCCGCCTTGCCCAGCTGTCCAAAATGACTTGCTCGATCTCATATTTAGAAGGCGGAATTGGTATTACTCACACTTTTTACCGGCCAGGTAATGGCCTGATTTACCTGAGCTGTTCAGAATATGAAAGTTCAACGGCTGTCATCCGCCATGTGACTGTATTATGCTGTATTCATCCTTACAGGATATTCAAGAGTTCAAGATCCTGAGCGATGACTTGAGTAATGGAAAGAGTCTTATCCGTTAGGTTAGCCAGGAAGGCACACTTCAACAGACAGAATGACACGGAGCTAACGCCTCTATGATATCGAAACTGCAGCCAGCCAAAAGAATGAGGCTGTTCTTTTCAGCGCTGCTTTTCACAGCACTTCTCTCAGGCAATCTCGCTCAGGCCGTCGATAAGGACATCAGCCAGCCAGTACCCACCCTGACACCCAACCTGCAACAGGCCATTGCCAGCGTTCATGTGGTACAGCTGCTTTCAAGAAGCCACTACCGGAAAATCCCCCTTGACCAGAGCAATATGGAAAAGGTGTTTGATCGCTATCTTGATCGACTGGACCCGAACCGCAGCTTCTTCCTGCTGGCAGATATCCAGGAATTTCAGCCCTATCGGAAAAAACTGGGAGACTCTCTGAAAAGCGGTGACCTCAATCCCGCCTTCGCCATCTTCAACCGCTACCGTGAGCGGGCGGAAGAACGCGCACGCTTCATGCTCAAACAGCTAGAACTGGGCATTAACAACCTGAACCTCAGGAAAAATGAAGAGCTGGTGATTGAGCGCAAGGATGAACCCTGGCTTACCAGCAAGCAAGCCCAGCAACGGCTTTGGATCAAGCAGTTTAAAGACAGCGTATTAAGCCAGAAGCTGAACAATAAAACCGACGAAGAGATTATCAATCAGTTGCGCAGAAGAAACACCAACCTGCTGCGCAGGCTGCACCAGAGCAAAAGCGAAGATGCCTTTCAGACCTACATCAACGCCTTCGCTGGTATTTACGACCCTCATACCCAGTACTTCTCCCCCCAGACGGCGGAGAACTTTGATATCAACATGAGCCTCTCTCTTGAAGGGATCGGTGCCGTACTCTCTGCTGAGGATGAATACACCAGAGTAGTCAGTGTTGTCCCCGGCGGCCCTGCCGAGAAAGCCGGGCAGCTGAAACCCGGTGATAAGATCGTCAGCGTTGGCCAGGGCAAGAAAGGCAACCTGGAAGATGTGGTGGGCATGCGTCTGGATGATGTGGTCAAATTAATTCGCGGTGCCAAACACACCCTGGTTCGCCTGGAGATTATTCCCGGCAGCAGCAATGACAGCAGCACCCGGGTTTATGAGATTGTCCGGGACCGGGTCAAACTGGAAGAGCAGGATGCCGCCAGTAAAATCATTGAAGTGCCCATGAATGGCAAGACCAGCCGTATCGGGGTGATCGAGTTACCCACCTTTTATATCGACTTCAAGGCTGCCCAGGCCGGTGACCCTGACTATAAAAGCACCACCCGTGACGTCCGCAGGCTCCTGGAAAAATTAAAGAAAGAGAAAGTGGATGGCCTGATTATCGATCTTCGCGGTAATGGGGGCGGTTCACTGCAAGAAGCCAATGAGCTGACCGGTCTATTTATTGATAAAGGGCCTACCGTTGTCGTCCGCAATAACCGGGGTCGCGCTGAGCGACAGGAAGACCCGGACTCAGAGCAGCTCTACGATGGCCCCATGGTGGTGATGATTGACCGCCTCAGCGCTTCCGCTTCTGAAATCTTTGCCGGGGCCATGCAGGATTACGGCCGGGCGCTGATCGTTGGCAGCCAGAGTTACGGCAAAGGTACCGTGCAAAGCATCCAGCCACTGAACCACGGGCAACTGAAACTGACGCTGGCCAAGTTCTACCGGATTTCCGGCCAGAGCACCCAGAATCGTGGCGTTATTCCCGATATCATCTTCCCTTCCCTCTATGATGGCCGGGATATTGGTGAGGACACGCTGCCGGATGCACTGCCGTGGGACAATATCTCACCGGTATCCTACAGACCTTACGCCAACTTAAGTCCTTATCTGCCGGAGCTGCAGAAAAAGCATGAATTCCGCACCCGTAAAAATGCGGATTTTGTTTACCTCCATGAGATGAAGGACTACTTCGAACATTATGAAAATCAGAAAAAGGTTTCCCTGAACCAGGAAAGACGACAACTGGAGCTGCAAACCATGCGCAGCCAGCGACTGGCCATTGAAAATCGCCTGCGGAAATCCAGAGGTCTGGCATTGCTGAACAATCTGGATGAGCTGGAGGAGATCAACAACCAGGAACAGGAACAGAAGAAAAAAGATAAAGAGCCTGATGCCTTCCTGAAGGAAGCGGGTGTCATCCTGACCGATATGGTGAAAGCCAGCAACAATAAGCGGCTCTTTACCCGTCGTTCTGGCTAACACCTGCTTTAACTGATGGTAAAAAGCCCGCTATTTGCGGGCTTTTTATTAAGCACAGTGCTCAACCTTAGCAGGCTGGCTGCGCTAATGACCTGTGGAAACATCCCCCAGAACTTCAGCAAGACTGGACCGGGAAAGCTGCCCCTGCAACTGCCCATCGTCATCAACAACGGGGAGGGGAAAGTCGGTGTCCAGGGTATCGGGAATAACGGACTCCAGTATTGAGTCTGCCTGAATAGTCGGCACCGTCTCAATCAATATCGAGGTGACCTTCTTGTGACTCCCCTTCTGCACGGCCTGCTCAAGGGTCTGCTGAAGAATCACACCCTGATAGCCTTCATCATTAACGTAATAGCCAAAGTCTTCAGAGGTCTTTTTCATCTGACTCAAGGCCTCATCAATGGTTTCTGCAGTAATTCGACAGGCCGGAGGTTTCATCACCGTTTCTACGGTCAATGCCCGGGCACGGTTAACATCCTTAACAAACGCTTCCACATAATCTGTGGCCGGATTCAACAGAATATCTTCCGGAGCCCCCTGCTGAACCAGCTCACCATCTTTCAGAATGGCAATGCGATCACCCAGCCTCAGCGCTTCATCCAGGTCATGGGTAATAAAAACAATGGTTTTCTGGAGCTTACTCTGCAACCCGATCAACTGATCCTGCATCTCACTGCGAATCAGTGGATCCAGGGCAGAGAAAGCTTCGTCCATCAATAGAATTTCCGCATCGGTGCACAGCGCCCTGGCCAGACCAACCCTCTGTTGCTGCCCTCCCGACAGCTGGGAGGGGTATTGCTGCTCGTAGCCAGCCAGCCCCACGGTATCCAGCCATTGTTCCGCTTTCTTCAGTCGCTCGGCTTTGCCAACACCCTGAACCGACAGACCATAGGCAACATTATCTATGACCGTCCGGTGAGGCATCAGACCAAAACGCTGAAAGACCATGGACATCTTCTGACGTCGAAAGCTTTCCAGTTCTTTGGCAGAAAACCGGGTAATATCGGTGCCATCCACCAGGATCTCCCCCTCAGTGGGATCGATCAAACGGTTAAAATGGCGAATCAAGGTGGACTTACCGGATCCGGAAAGCCCCATAATCACAAAAATCTCACCTGCCTTGACGTCCAGGTTGATATCCCTGAGCCCAAGCGTATGCCCGGTATCAGCCAGAATCTGATCTTTGGATTCCCCCTGATGAACCCGGGGCATAACCTTGTCAGGCTGTTTCCCGAATAATTTGTACAGGCCACGAATCTGGATCAGAGGCTTTGTCTTGTCACTGTTATGCATGCTCAGCGCCTCCCAGATGTTTCTGGGTTCTGCGGGCATAAGCCTGAGAAACCCGGTCAAAGATGATCGCCAGCGCAACAATGGCAAGACCATTGAGCAGCCCCAGGGTGAAATACTGATTGGTAATGGATTTCAGTACCGGCTGCCCCAGGCCCTTGACGCCAATCATGGAAGCGATCACCACCATGGCCAGCGCCATCATAATGGTCTGGTTAATACCGGCCATGATGGTTGGCATTGCCAGTGGCAGCTGCACCCCCCACAACCGTTGCCACGGGCTGGCACCATAAGCGGTAGCGGCTTCCAATACCTCTTTATCCACCAGACGAATCCCCAGATTGGTCAATCGAATAACCGGTGGAATGGCATAAATAACCACCGCGATCACGCCGGGAATCTTGCCAATCCCCAGCAACATCACCACCGGAATCAAATAAACAAATGCCGGCATGGTCTGCATGATATCCAGCATCGGCGTTACCAGCTTCTGCACCCGGTCGGAACGGGCCATGGCGATACCGATTGGAATGCCCAGCACCAGGGAGAGCAAGGTGCATACCGTGATAACACTCAGGGTTCTCATGGTATTTTCCCACATACCAAAATAACCAATGGTCAGCAGGGAACAGACAACACCGAGGCACAGCTTCCAGGAACGGCTGGCGGCGTAGGCCAAACCGGTGATTACCGCCAGTATCAGTAACCAGGGAGAGCTGATCAGCAGGTTTTCAAACCAGACAAGAAAAGAGAGCAACGGATCAAAAAACGACTCAATCAAATCGCCATGTTCCCGGGAAAACTCCCGGTAGGCACCATCCAGAGTCTTTCGCAAAGCGATCAGGTCACTGCGTTCCATATCCGGAAACTCAGTAACCCAGGATTCCTTAGCCATACACTTCAGCCTTTATTATGGGTGATTGGCACAGTATTCAGAGTATGGAGTTTACGCCTTTCGACTCCGCTCAAGACGAACGGAGTCTGGAGGTCAATAAATAAACCCATCAATTGCATTGAACCAGTGATGACCTTAGAGAGCCGCAAGCTCTTGCTTTACTTTTGCCACCACATCAGCAGGCAGCCACTGGGACCAGACGGACTCATAGTTGGTCAGGAAATGCTCCATGGCGATTTCACCATCCGCCTGATTTTCTTCCATCCAGGCCAACAGCTCATTCATCTGCTGATTGGTAAACGAGCGCCCTGCCAGGTACTCATAAGCTGCCGGTGCTTTAACGGCGAAACGTTCGGTGGTAATGGTATTGACCGGCGATGGCGGATACATAGTGACTTTCGGAGACTCACAATCTTCTTTGGTGGTACAGTTGATGTATTCATCTACATCAACACCGGAACCGAAATCCACCTTGACCATTTCATACTTGCCCAGTACTGCCGAGGGTGCCCAGTAATAGCCAAACCAGGCCTCTTCCCGCTCATAGGCTTTGGCAATAGCGCCGGACATACCGGCACCGGAACCCGGGTCAACCAGGTCAAACCCATGCTCTTCCAGCTCCAGCGCCCTGAACAAGTTGCCAGAATTAATCTGGCAGTTCCAGCCCGCCGGGCAACCGTAAAAAGCGGACAGGCTGGAATCTTCCGGATGCTTGAAGATTGCTGCTTTCCCTTTAATACCCTTGATGGTTTTCAGCTCAGGGTCTTTTTCTACCATGTATTTCGGTACCCAGAACCCTTCCTCACCGCCTTCTGACAGCGAGTTGCCAGCATAGCGAAGGCGCTTTTCCTCGACACCTTTATCGAAAGCCTGCCTCATGGAGTTACTCCACATTTCCGGCGCGATATCCGGCTCTCCTTTTTCAACCATGGAGGTACCTGTCGCCATGGTGTCGCCAGGCACCAGCTCCACATTACAGCCAAAGACATTCTCAAGGATAAATTGATCAACGTGAGCTATCAGCGTTGCCGAGTTCCAGTTCATATCGGCGACTGTGACATCACCGCATTCATCAGCGGACACAGAGGCAGCAAAAGGGAGGGAAACAGCCAGTAAGGCAGCGGCAGACAATTTTCTTTTTAGCATGTGCAATCCTGTTTTTATTAATCCGTTTCTGATACCGGGCAGTGCCTTCCTGGCTCTATGGTGTAGAAAGGGATTAAAAATTTCTGCTCCTGCGGTTTTCCGTACACCGATTAACAGCAGAAATTTTTAAGCCCATTTTCCAGCGCCGAACATTTAACCGTACTTTCCCGTATATCAACTGGGGCACTAACTTACACTTCTAATGATTAGATTTCAAATTACTTTCACCAACACCCCAGAGAAAAAGACCAAAAATCAAACAGCTAAGGTTCTGTCCCGGCGATATCCAGAAGCGGCGCGGCATCGATGGACTCGGCATCCATCATGGCTGCAACCCGCTGCAAAGACGACAAGACCTGTGTTTTCTCCCAGGCCTCCAGCGCCTCAAAACGCTCAATAAACTGTTCATGCAGTAGCGCCGGTGCTGTTGCCAATACAGAGCGTCCGAGCTCGGTCAACCGTGCGTTAACAATTCGTTTATCGCTGACACTTCGGACTCGCTCCAGATACTGCCGCTCTTCCAGCCGATTCAAAATGGTGGTTACTGTCGCCTGGCTCAGGGAAACATCCTGGGAAATCCGCTTGACCGTCACATCACCGAGATCGCTGATTGCCTTCAAGACCATGATCTGGGGCGTGGTCAGGCCACAGGCTTTGATCATACGTTTTGAGTGCAGATCCGTTGCACGTATTATGCGTCTTAGAGAAATAAGTACGTCAGTCCAGTAACACGGTTCAGTCATACAATTTACTCATCGAAGAGGTTTAGAAAACAGGCGTATTTATTTGCCACAAAATAAACCGCAAAACAAACAAAATTTGATCTCAAATAGTTTGAACTGTAATATATTTCACCTAGACTCCTAATTAAAGTTGTATACAGGATCCTCTTCATGTTTATCCCCTCAGAGCGTTGACAGGCTTCTTGCACATAGCTCCAAACCCAAACGATCAAATTGATTTTGACTATTCAGCAAGAGCCAGCAACATGTCCCAACCGGAAATCTCTATGCCTTCCAGGCAAACCATCAACCCTCCCGTATTTTTTGGCTCAGCCATGTTAATACTTTTACTGGTGGGCTATACGGTCTTTTTCCCTGAAGATGCCAATAGCCGCTTTACGCATCTACAGTCCAGCATCATGACCAACGCCAGCTGGTTTTATGTCATGGCCGTGGCCCTGATCCTTCTGTGCGTCGCCTTTCTGGGGCTATCCCGATATGGTGATATAAAGCTGGGCCCTGATCATGCCGAACCCTCATTCAGCTTTGGCTCCTGGTTCGCCATGCTCTTTTCTGCGGGCATGGGCATCGGCCTGATGTTTTTCGGTGTCGCCGAGCCGGTTATGCACTTCCTTTCTCCACCGCTGGGTGAGCCTGGTACGGTGGAAGCCGCCAGAGAAGCCATGAAGCTCACCTTTTTTCACTGGGGGCTTCATGCCTGGGCGATTTATGCCATCGTGGCGCTGATTCTTGCTTTTTTCGGTTACCGGCATAACTTGCCACTCACTCTCCGCTCCGCCCTTTACCCCATCATCGGTGACCGTATTTACGGCATTCCCGGCCATATCATTGATGTGTTTGCCATACTCGGCACCATTTTTGGTGTTGCAACTGCGCTGGGTTATGGGGTTTTGCAGGTTAACTCGGGGCTGAACTACCTTTTCGGTATCGACATCAGCACACAGACACAGGTGATTCTGATTGTGGTCATCACGGCACTGGCCACCGTTTCTGTGGCGACAGGCCTTGATAAAGGCATCCGACGCCTCTCAGAAGCCAACCTGCTACTGGCACTGATGCTGTTAGTGATGGTGTTACTGCTCGGACCCACCGTCCTGTTGTTGCAGATGTTCGTGCAAAATACCGGTGGTTATCTGTCTGACATCGTCGGTAAAACCTTCAATCTCTACGCCTATCAGCCCACCGAGTGGCTTGGCGGCTGGACCTTATTCTACTGGGCCTGGTGGCTCTCCTGGTCACCGTTTGTCGGTATGTTTATTGCCCGTATTTCCAGGGGCAGAACCATCCGTGAGTTTGTTACTGGCGTTTTGTTCGTACCAACAGGCCTGACCCTGATCTGGATGACCGCTTTTGGCAATACCGCCATTGATATGATCATGAACCGGGGCATGACCGGTTTGGGTCAGGCCGTAGAAACCGATGTACCCATTGCGCTGTTCAGGTTTCTGGAATATTTCCCGTTCTCAAATGTACTCTCGATGGTAGCCATTGCCATGGTCGTGATCTTTTTTGTCACCTCCTCCGACTCCAGTGCCATGGTTGTCGACATGCTCGCCTCCGGGGGCAACAGTAAAACGCCGCTCTGGCAGCGGGTGTTCTGGTCCAGCCTGATTGGCATTGTAGCCATGGTACTGTTATTGGCCGGTGGCCTGGAGGCCCTGCAAACGGTGACCATCGCCTCAGCACTGCCTTTTTCCATCGTACTGTTGGTGTCAGCTTATGGCTTACTGAAAGCGCTGGCTGTTGATGCAACCAAGAAAGCCAGCCTGGAAAGAACCACACTCACCCCCAAAGTGGGTCATAAACCGATTCCCTGGCAGAACCGGCTGGCGACGATGGTCAGCTTTCCCCGACGGGCCCATGTCAATCGCTTTATTCAGGATGTTGCTCTCCCGGCTATGGAGTCCGTCGCATCAGAACTGAGCAAACAGGGGGTAGAAAGCACGATTCAACTGGATACCGAAAAACAGATACCCAGCCTGGTGGTACTCCACGGCGATGAAGTGGACTTCTTTTACAAAGTGACGCCCCGCTCTTACCTTCAGCCCAGTTTTATGCTGGACGAAGAAGATGAAGAAGAACGCAAATACTTCCGGGCCGAAGTTTTCCTGAGAGAAGGCGGCCAGGGTTACGACATTATGGGCTGGACCAGTGATCAGGTGATTGGTGATATTATCGATCAGTATGAAAAGCACATGCATTTCCTGCACATGGTTCGATAGACTGAACACACCCTCGTTTCCCCGCCCTGTGTGGAAACGAGGTGAACAGTTCGCTATCTAATGTATGGGTAGACAAAGTCAAACTGCTGCCCTGTCAGATTAATGGTCGCTTTTGAATTGTATGTGGTATCGTAACGCTCCATCCAACCATCAGCAGTAATGTGGTAATTGTTCTTGCTGCCATCCCTGCTCAGATGCCCGGACAGATTTCCGTTTAAGGTCTTCCCATACACATTAATCCCTTTAAAGAAAAAGCTGAAATTGACCCCACTGCAAACATTTACCAGATCGGCATGACTGCTATAGGGGATCACTACATACTGCTCTTCACGACCACCCGTTGGCTTAAGCCTGAAACGCATCACCATTATGCCCGCGTGGCTGATATGCAGATAAAGTACCAGTTCAGAGAGCCAGAGTTTTTCAGTTTTGGCAATTCTGTAAGCATCAAAACGATAGGTTCCGGCTGGTATTTGACAGGCAGTAAAGGAGGATAAGTCAGGGGACATCGGCGGCGTATAGGCAGGTGCGGGCTCTGTTCTATAACCATGGTATAAGTAATCCTGCGGGGGTGGGTATAACGGCCCTTCAGGCTGAGGATGGGCCGGCACCTCAGGGTAAGGTGGAGGGGTAAACCGTTCAAGGCCGATTGGTTTACCCAGGACAATCGATGGTAATAAAAGGATAAATGGATACAGTTTCATAACACCACAACCATAACATTATTCTTCCGGGCTAGAAGAATAGGTCATTTACCCGTATTTACAGGATGACTGTGAAATTAAACATCAGATTCAGATACCCGGAATAAGTAGCTGGCCATATGGAATCATATATTTCTGGCTACTTGGGCAGGTGCTATGCGAGGCACAACGGAGGGAGCATAGCCGTAGCTATGTGACCGGAGTTGTAACGAAGCACGACTGCATGGATGCAGGAGCTAGAGCAACGCAGGAGCAGTTGCCGAGAGTACCTGAACAAGGAGTCAGAAATATATGATTTCATATGGTTAGCTACTTACATCCGGGCAGTCACTGCGGGCCTACTGAAATGGATTCATTACAGTATCGAGCAGTTCCCACATACCGTTGCGTTTCTGAATTTCGCTGATTGCTCTGCCTTGAATCATCAGTTGTAACAACTCTTGTATATCGTTATGACCGTGATCTTTTGCCCATTTCAGTTTGCTATTCAGTGCCCTGCGGACTTTGTCCGTCGGCTTTGTCCCCGCGCTCAAAATCGTGCCATATAAACATTCTGCGTCATCGTAACGGTCAGTCACTATTGCCCGCTCCAGAGCTTCATTCAGTTTATCCAGAACTCCATCCGTTAGCGTTGCCCCCAGGGCCACAATGACGCCTGTTAAGCACTCAGCGCCATCGTAATGATCGTCAGCTATGGCCCGCTCCACAGATTCATTCAGTTTGCTTACGTCATCGTCCGTCAGCTCTACCCCGGTACCCTTTATGGTGGATACTAACCGTTCTGCCCGCCCGTAGTTCTGGAAAGCTGCTGCCCCTGCCCATACCAGATGACTCCTCAGTTTTTCCTGGTCATCCTCCGTCAGCTTTGTCTTGGTGCTGACAATGATGGATAGTAACAGCTCTTCCTCATCGTAATGAAGGTGATCTACTGCCAGTATCAGACGGTTACTCAGCGCTATCCGGGTATCCTCCGTCAGCTCTGTCCCAGTGCTGACAATGATGGATAGTAACAGCTTTGCCTTATCGTAAAGACGGTTATCTAATGCCTCTATCAGACCTTTACTCAGTTCTATCCGGACATCCTCCGTCAGCTCTGTCTCAGTGCTTACAAAGACGGACTTTAACAGCTCTGCATTATCGTAAAGACGGTTATCTACTGCCACTATCAGACCTTTGCCCAGTGCTATCCGGTCCTCCTTCGTCAGCTCTGTCCCAGTGCTTACAATGATGGATAGTATCAGCTCTGCCTTATCGTAAAGACGGTTATCTATTGCCACTATCAGACCGTTACTCAGTGCTATCCGGTCATCCTTCGTCAGCTCTGTATCAGTGCTTACAATGATGGATAGTATCAGCTTTGCCTTATCGTAAAGACGGTTATCTACTGCCACTATCAGACCGTTACTCAGTGCTATCCGGGCATCCTTCGTCAGCTCTGTCCCAGTGCTTACCATGAAGGACAGTAACAGCATTGCCTGATCGTAAAAAAGGTGATCTACTGCCTGTACCAGACCGTTACTCAGTGCTGTCCGGGCATCCTCTGTGAACTCTGCCCCAGTGCTTTCAGCGATGAATTGTATCCGTTCTAAAAAATCATACCATCCGTACTTCAATGACAATATCACGCCTTCATTCAGTGTTCTCTGCCCTTCGCTGGTCAGCGTTGGCCCTGTATCCTGAGTAATAATGAGTTGTCGTTGCAGTTCCTGAAAAGGCAGGGTATTGGTCGGTCTTTCCTGATTTGCCACCTCCTTTGCTTCGACGACAAGACCCCATAATTTTACTAACTCAGACAGGCCGCCTTTGAATAATGGACTGACTTTCCTTTCTTCTATTTGATGATGGTTGACACGCACCGGCTTCAGGCAGTCTGTGTTGATGGGATTCGCACAAAAGGCTGTAGCCATCACATCCCGGCAAAATGCTTTACCCAGTGCATCAGCAGGTTGTAGCTGGTCAGCTGGCAACACCAGATCGTAAGTCAGATTCTCAATGGAAATATCGCGCTGTGGCGCAGTTTTTAGAGAATCTGCTTTTAGAGAAGCTGCCGGTTGTTTTTCCTGAGTTACGTCTGGCTGCCTGTTTCGATAATTGCTGGCTAAATCAACTAAGACTGGGAAATTCATTATATAGATCCTTTTGATAATTCTTATTAGATAACAGTTAATGAATTTTGTTCCATTTTTCTACAGATAATCATTTAGCCTATTACGCCTTCGTTTGAAGTTACTGACTGATCTCGGTCAAAGTGGAATTAAAAGTGGAGTTAAAGACAGGATAGAAACGTTATTTCTTATGCTTCACACCGTTACAACGGAACGGTGAAAATTTCACCCTTCCGTTATTTTGTGGTTCTGGAATATTGCCAATTTATTCTGAAGCTTCCAGTTTATCCTGGGTCCTGAGTTCAAAATCAGAAGCATCATGCCGGTTTCTCAGCTGCCCGGACAGTTCACCCCAGGTGCGGTTGACCATTTTCCCACGTTGAACGGCCTCTCGCTGCCCAATATGTCTGGACCATCGAACAACATGTTGATAGTCATCCACCTGAAGAAACTCGGCAGCATCGTAGATTTTGCCATCCACCAGGGCCCCGTACCATGGCCAGATTGCCATATCCGCAATGGTATAATCATCGCCACAGATATAGGTATTGTTTGCCAGATGCTGGTTTAACATATCCAGCTGACGCTTGACCTCCATGGCAAAGCGATCAATAGGGTACTGGTATTTTTCCGGCGCATAAGCATAGAAATGGCCAAAGCCGCCCCCCAGGTATGGACCACTGCCCACCTGCCAGAACAGCCATGAGAGACACTGTGCCCGCCTGGCGGGTTCCGCTGGTAGAAACGCATTAAATTTTTCGGCCAGATAAAGGAGGATGGCTCCTGACTCAAATACCGGTATCTCCACACCGTCGCTTCGATCCACCAGGGCAGGAATCTTCGAGTTAGGGTTTATGCCAACAAAGCCCGAACCAAACTGATCACCTGCCATAATGTCAATCAGAAAAGCGTCATACCCGGCCTCTTTAATCCCCAGCGCCAGCAACTCTTCAAACAGTATGGTGACTTTCACACCATTCGGGGTTGCCAGTGAATAAAGTTGGAATGGATGCTTGCCAACCGGTAACGGTTTGTCAAAACGGGCACCGGCGGTTGGCCGGTTAATGCCACCAAACTGGCCACCATTCTCATTTTCCCAAGTCCATACCCTGGGAGGAACATACGATGCATCTGCCATGGGCAACTCCTTATTCGTTCTTAAGCCCGAAGCTGCCCAGCATAAGATAATTCCCGAAGAAAGGTAAGCGTATTCCCGTATTAAACACAGACATGAAAAGTAACGTGAATCGTTTTCAGGCCTTGATGCAAACAATCTGGATAAAAAGCACAGAGTCATCTATCTATGTCATACATCAAATTCACTGCTTAGTTCTTTCGTTCAAAAAATAACCGGAGTGTTCAAACAATGATAAAAACTGTTGTTGTATCCGTCCTGCTCCTGGCCTGCTTTCTGGTTATGGCCGACCTTGTTCCCTTTTTACTGAAAAACACAGACTCACCTGCTGATAATGAGCAGCCACAGAAAAAACAGGAACACATTATCAAATCAATCGTTTTATTAGTTGGTATTGCGATTATGATCACACTGATCCTGCACTTCTGGCACTGACTCAATCAAATCTGACTGGAGAGTAAAAGTGATGCTGACACAGTGAACACTGACTACATTTATGGGCATGGCTGCTTCCCTGAGTAATTGCAGGGCATTACTGAATACCATTCATTTCGGTGAGTGTACTTTGCATACCATGATTAACCGTTTAAAGCGTATATTTTCCCGACTGGCGTTTCTCTGTGCTGGCCAGAAACCCTCCTTTGAAGGCCCGGGGCTCTCCGGCATTATTGCGGATTGGGTTGAGCCGTTGCTCAGTGAATACAGCGACAGTAATAATGAGATCGAAAACATTATTGATCTGACGTCTAACTGCTGGAATATCGGTGCCTGTCCAAAAGATAACCGGGCTGAGTTATGGGGTCTTCTTATCCAGCCAATCGTTGAAGAACACTTTTATGAACACCGGCATGATCTTCAGGGCAAACTCAGGAAACTGATCAAAGTGAGGGAGAAACTGTATGCTCACGATCCACGCTTCATCCTGGATTTTCGGTTTAAATATCGCCGCTCCCAATTGAGGCTGGATATTTTCAGCACCCGGGACCTGAGCCCGTCCCAGTTTATGGCCGGGCTTGATGCATTAATCCATCAAAGTGAACTCAATGCCTGACTCACGTCTGAACCTTCATGATCTCCGGCCACTGCGTCGTATAAGAAGGACTCAGCACCTGCTGGTTCATATGCCATGGCTGCGCCCGGAAGCCCACTGATGCAGGCCGGAGTGTCTGGCTCCCAAAGCGCTGGTTAATGGCATCCAGCACGGTCATCATCCGGGTATTTTCCGGAATTGCTGCTGCCGTCAGCAAGTCTCCCTGAAAACTTGCACCGGAACAAAGATCCACCAGGGCAAAGCCCGCCTTTTTATACTCGTAACCTTCCTGAAACAGCACGTCCAAAGCCGGATTTAACTGTTGCAGCCAAACCGAGCTATCACTGGTGGGCGATGGAACCATCAGCTTCAGACTCCGTCCGGTTTGCGGGAGATTGGCCTTAAAGGGATCGGTCCTGATAAAAATAATGGCTTCACGGGAATACTGCTGTTGTTTTCTGAGTTTCTCGCAGGCGCGACAGATAAAACTGGCCAGTGCGGCATGAAGTGCCTGCCTGGTAGTGACCCGCTGGCCGAAGCTCCGGGAGCACATAATCTGATGTTTATTGGCTGAACTCCCCTCTTCCCAGGGAATGCAGTACTCCCCCTGAAGTTCACAGACCGTCCGTTCCAACACCACAGAAAACTGTTTCCTGACCCATCGACGATTGGCGTTTGCCAGTTGTGCAGCAGTATGAATACCTGCCGCCTCCAGCCGCTTTCCTATGCGTCGGCCTACTCCCCATACCTCACCAACCGGGGTGATTGCCATTAACCGCTGCTGGCGTATCGGGCTGGTTAAATCCACAACACCACCGGTTGCCGGAAATTTCTTGGCCGCATAGTTAGCGAGTTTGGCCAGTGTTTTGGTGGTTGAGATGCCCACACCAATCGGCAGCCCCGTCCACTGGAATACCCGCCGTTTCATATCCAACCCTATGGCATGCAGATTTGCCAGCGGAAAACCGGAGAGTTCAACAAAGGCTTCATCGATCGAATACACTTCCAGCTTCGGGCTGAACTGTTCCAGCACCGACATAAAGCGGGAAGACATATCGCCATACAGCGCATAGTTGGAGCTTTTCAGTATGATTTCACCACGGGCCACCTGATCCCTGACCTTGAACGCCGGTGTCCCCATGGCAACGCCCAGGGCTTTCAGTTGCGCTGTTCTGGCAACGATACAGCCATCATTATTGCTGAGCACTCCCAGGGCTTTACCCAGCAGGGATGGATTAAAGACCTGCTCGCAGGAACAGTAAAAAGCATTGGCATCACAGAGGGCAATAACGTCCTTCATCGCAGGTGGTGAATGACTTCAGTGACCACACCCCAGACATTGAGCCCTTCTTCAGAGTCCAGTTTAATCGCAGGGTAGTCGGGGTTTTCCGAGTGCAATTCCGGTTTGCCATGGCAATAGACCAGGCGTTTTACAATCAGCTCACCGTCCAGCAAGGCCAGTATCACATCACCGTCTCCCGGAGTGAGGGAGCGATCAATAATCAGAATGTCACCATCAAAGATGCCAGCGCCTTCCATGGATCGCCCCTGGGCCCGGGCAAAAAAAGTCGCTGCCGGATGACGGATCAACAGCTGGTCCAGGGAGAGCGTATCTTGCAGGTAGTCAGCTGCCGGGCTGGTGAAGCCACAGGCAGCCGGGCTCTGGTAAAAGGGCAATGTCTCTGGCAAAGGTCGTGGAAGGATCTGGATCGGCTTCATGCCATTCAATCTCATCAACTGTTTATTTATACAGTATAAGCATTTAGCGGTTAAAAGAAAACGGATGCACTTTGGAGGCAGGAGAGCTGTTCCGCAAGCCGACTCTGATCGACTTGCAATGGAGCATCTTTGCTTCTCCACCTGACACACCATCAATGGAACCTGACAATCATTTTGAGGTCAAACAGCGACATTAATAATCTAGTGCAGAAAAGCGTTAATACCCGTACACCCCGTTCATCCTGAGCTTGTCGAAGGATGGTGCCACCGTACTTCGACAAGCTCAGCACGAACGGTATGGGTATCAACGCTAAATTGCACTAGGAGGTACTCTGAAAGCAACCACATCCACCCACTCCCGCTCAAAGCCTGACCGCCGGGATGACACCGGTTCAAGCGGGATGCCTGACCGCCCCAGAAGCACATTTAACGGTAAAAAAGTCTCAAACCATCAGTCCTGCAGAGGCACAAGCCGCCCCCTGCATGATGTCAAAACTCTTGAAGACGCCTTTTGGGAAAGTAAACCGTTACCAGAACGTAAGACCACCTCGGCTGAGGTGCTTAAAGCATATAGCCGTGATGTAACCTCGCTCAGAAGTGGCTTCTTCCTGCAAAAGCTCTGCTTACAGAACGTTCCACACGGCAATAGAAAAGTCACCCCGGATCAGGTCATTCAGGAATTCAAACGGGAGCCGGGTCAGAATAGCAAGTGCCAATTAGCGATAGCTCGTTTCAAAGCGGAATGCTGCCTGAAAGGCCTGCTCCTGAATGGTCAGCGGGTCACAGCGGATGCGGTGGTTAAGGACTTCCCGGATACTCCGGAAGGAAAACTGGGAATAGCACGCTTTATGGAACAATGTTGCCTGAGTGGCCTGGGCCTGCAAGGCCAGCAGGTCACACCGAATGCGGTGGTCAGGGCTTTCCCGGATAATCCGGAAGGCAAACTGGGAGTAGCACGCTTTCAGGAACAATGCTGCCTGAGCGGCTTGCCATTGAATGGCCAGCAGGTCTCACCGGATACGGTGGCCAACGCTTTTCCGGATAGTCCGGTAGGAAAGCTGGGCATAGTACGCTTTAAAGAAGAATGTTGCCTGGAAGGCATGCCGTTGAATGGCCAGCAAGTCTCACCGGATACGGTGGCCAACGCTTTTCCGGATAGTCCGGTAGGAAAGCTGGGCATAGTACGCTTTAAAGAAGAATGTTGCCTGGAAG